>NZ_JAAKGN010000028.1:0-42211 GCF_011039295.1 Modestobacter sp. KNN46-3
GCATACGACACTCGCCTCAGTCGCGTGGCCTCGGAGATGTGTATCAGCGCCAGCCGCCGCCGACCCGACCGACCCCGTCCTCGCCGCCGAACGCGACCACCTGGCCCAGGCCGCCGAGTGCCTGACCTCCATGCGTGCCGCCGCCGTCGCGGTCGCCGATGCCGGCGTCGACGCCTGGGCCTCCGAGCGACTCGGCGCCGCCCGCGCCGAGCGACTGCTCGCGCTGGCCGCCGACCCGGGCGTCCCGGCCTTCTTCGGCCGCACCGACGCTGCCGGTGCCACCGACCCGGAGACCTTCCACATCGGCCGCCGCCACGTGCGCGACGCGGCCGGCGACCCGGTCGTCATCGACTGGCGGGCACCGATGAGCCGGCCGTTCTACCAGGCCAGCGCCACCGAACCGCAGGGCCTGCTGCGCCGTCGCCGCTTCGGCTTCGCCGACGGCGAGCTGACCAGCTACGAGGACGAACTGCTCGCCGACGGCCAGGACGACGGCGGGACCGGTGAGCTGCTCCGCCAGGAGATCGAGCGCCCGCGCAGCGGCCCGATGCGCGACATCGTGGCCACCATCCAGCCCGACCAGGACGACATCGTCCGGGCGCCGCTGGCCGAGTCGATCTGCGTGCAGGGCGCCCCCGGCACCGGGAAGACGGCGGTCGGGCTGCACCGGGCGGCCTACCTGCTCTACACGCACGGCGACCAGCTGGCCCGCACGGGCGTGCTGGTGGTCGGGCCGAACCGGGCCTTCCTGCGGTACATCGAGCAGGTGCTGCCCGCGCTGGGCGAGGTGGAGGTCGACCAGGCGACGGTCGCGAGCCTCACCGCCCGGGTGACCGTGCGCGCCCAGGACGAGCGGGCGGTCGCCGTCCTCAAGGGCGATCCGCGGATGGCCGAGGTGCTGCGCCGGGCGCTGTGGGGCGGCATCCGCAAGCCGATGGACTCGGTGCAGGTGACGCTGTCCGGGCGGAAGTACCGGATCGGTGAGGACCGGCTCAAGCGCTTCGTCGACGACCTGCGCCGGGCCGGGACCTCCGGGGTCGACGAGCAGCAGCTGGTCCACTACGCCGCCGGCCGGGAGCGGCTGGCCATGGGGCTGGCCGAGTACGCCCGGCGGCTCAAGGAGGCCGGTGGGGGCAGCCCGACCGACGCGGAGACCCGGCGGACCGCCCGCAGCGCCGAGGTGCGGGCGTTCTGCGACGCCGTCTGGCCGGCGGTGGACGCCGGCGGGCTCGTGCACGACCTGTTCACCGACCCCGAGCGGCTGGCCCGGGCGGCCCGGGGCGTGCTGACCGAGGAGGAGCAGGCGCTGCTGCACTGGCCGAAGCCGCCGCGGTCGGTGCGCGCCGCCCGGTGGACCGCCGCGGACGCGGTGCTGGTCGACGAGGTGGCCGGGATGCTGGAGCGGACGCCGGGCTACGGGCACGTGGTGGTGGACGAGGCGCAGGACCTCTCCCCGATGGAGTGCCGCGCCGTCGCCCGCCGGCTGGGCGCGGGTTCGCTGACCGTGCTCGGCGACCTGGCCCAGGCCACCAGCCCCTGGTCGGTGGCGGACTGGTCGCAGACGCTGACGGCGCTCGGCCGGCCGGCCACGGCCGTGCGGCCGCTCACCCGGGGCTACCGGGTGCCGGGCGAGGTGCTGGACTTCGCCAACCGGCTGCTGCCCGCGATCGCCCCCGGGCTGGCCGCGGCCACCGCGGCCCGCCGGGAACCGGGGGCGCTGCAGCTGCGGCCGGTGGGCACGCTGGCCGGGCCGCTGGCCGAGGTGGTCGGCGAGCTGGCGGCCCGACCCGGGTCGACCGGGGTGGTCTGCGCCGACGCGTCGGTCGCCGAGGTGGTCGGGGTGCTCACCGCGGCCGGGCTGGACGTGGCGCCGCTGACCGACGACGGTTCCGCGCCGGCCCGGGTGTCCGTCGTCCCGGCCGGGCTGGTGAAGGGGCTGGAGTTCGACCACGTCGTGGTGGTGGAGCCGGCCGCGATCGTCGCCGCGGAGCCGCGCGGGCTGCACCGGCTCTACGTCGTCCTCACCCGGGCGGTGAGCAGCCTGGTCGTGCTCCACCACGCCGACCTGCCCGGTCTGCTGGTCGACTGATCACCGCGGTCCGGTGCTGCTGACCGACGTCCCTAGGCTCCCGGGCATGCCCGACTCCCTGCGCCGCGCGCTGCGCGTCCCCGCCGCCCCGATCGAGCTGCGCGAGATCGACCCGCGGTCGACGCCGCTGGCCCCCGGCGACAAGGAGCGCACCCGGGAGTCGACGCGGCTGGACGCCACCCACCTGGCCGAGCTGCAGCAGCGGCTCTACGCGGAGGGCAGTGGCGGCAGCCGACGGCGGGTCCTGCTGGTGCTGCAGGGCATGGACACCAGCGGGAAGGGCGGCGTGGTCAAGCACGTCGTCGGCGCGATGGAGCCGCACGGCGTGGCGGTGGCGAGCTTCGGGAAGCCGACGCCGGAGGAGCTGCGGCACTCCTTCCTCTGGCGGGTGCGCCGCGCCCTGCCGGGCCCCGGCAAGGTCGGTGTCTTCGACCGTTCGCACTACGAGGACGTGCTGATCGGACGGGTGCGCGAGCTGGCGACCCCGGAGGTGATCGAGCGGCGCTACCGGGAGATCGTGCGGTTCGAGCGCCAGCTCGTCGCCGACGACGTCACCGTGGTCAAGGTGCTGCTGCACCTGTCGCCGTGGGAGCAGAAACAGCGCCTGCTGGCCCGGCTCGACGACTCGAGCAAGCGCTGGAAGTTCGACCCCGCGGACATCGACGAGCGGGCCCTGTGGCCGCAGTACCAGCAGGCCCACGCCACCGCCCTGGAGCGCACCGACACCGACACCGCACCGTGGTACGTCGTCCCGGCCGACCGGAAGTGGTACCGGAACTGGGCGGTCGGCCGGCTGCTGCTGGAGACGCTGACCGAGCTGCAGCCCCGGCTGCCGGAGCCGGCCTGGGACGTCGACGAGCAGCGCGACCGGCTGATCGAGGAGCACCCGATCGCCGGCTGAGTGCTGGTGGAGCACGGGGTGCCCGGGTAGCTTGGGCGACCCGGTGGAGCGCGCGCCGGCCGGGCCGAGGAGCGGGATGCCGACGTGAGCTTCGTCGACCCGCCGGCCGTCGCCGCATGGCGCCACCAGCAGGTCCGCACCGGTTTCGAGGTGGTGCACTTCCGGCGGTCCGGCGGGGGCTGGCAGGTGGTCGGCTGCACCACGGCGGTCGAGGCCGGCGTGGCCTGGACCGTCGACTACACCCTCGATCTCGACGCCACCTGGGCCACTCGCCGGGCGGTGGTCACCGGACGGTCGTCGATGGGTGCCCGCAGGACCACGCTGGACTCGATCGGCGACGGCCGCTGGCACGTCGACGGGCTCCGGGCGCCGGACCTGGACGGCTGCCAGGACGTCGACCTGGAGTCCTCGGCCATGACCAACGCACTGCCCGTGCACCGGCTCGACCTGGCGGTGGGGCGGCGGGCATCCGCGCCAGCCGCCTACGTGCAGGCCGTGGGCCTGGGCGTCGACCGGCTGGAGCAGTCCTACACGCGGCTGCACGACGACGGGCCCAACCGGCAGTTCCACTACAAGTCCCCGGCCTTCGACTTCAGCTGCCAGCTGGTGTTCGACCCGTCCGGGCTGGTGCTCGACTACCCGGGCATCGCCGTCCGTCAGCTCTGAACCGGGGTCCCGCGGTCGAGGCGCTCGTCCAGGGCCTGGGTGAACAGCCAGCCGCCGATGAGCACGAACTGGAGCAGGAACAGCCAGAACCCGATGGCGATCACGCCGCCGACCACGGTGAGGCCGCCGAACGGGGCGCCGAGATCCAGCGGCAGGGCCAGGAAGAGCACGAACCCCTGCAGGAAGCCGGACAGGCAGGCGGCGGTGAACAGCGCCCCGGACACCACGGCCCGCCAGCCCAGCCGACTGGCCGCGACGACCCGGAAGATCCACACCAACGGCAGGGTGAGCGCGAACAACACCGAGTAGTAGCCGGTGGCGAACCCACCGACCACGGCGCCGAAGCCGGGCGTCTCGGCCAGGTGCGCGAGCACCCCGGCGACCAGCAGCAACGGGTACAGCAGCAGCGGTGCCAGCACCAGCAGGGGCAGGGCCAGCGCCCGGCCCCGCCAGGCGGTGAACCGGTCGTGGGCGGGACTGAACCGCAGCAGCGCCCGGCGCAGGCCCTCGCCGTACAGCGAGATCGGCAGCAGGGTCAGCAGGGCGCCGACGACGCTGAGGCCCGTGCCCGCCTCGGCCAGCCGCTGCACCGCTGCCGGGGCGCCCAGCGCGTCGGGCAGCACCTCGGACAGCCGGGTGGCGAGCTCGCGCACCTCGTCGGCCCCGGCCACCCAGCTGGTCAGCCCCAGGGAGAGCACCAGCGCCGGGACGACGGCGATCCCGGCATAGAAGGTGAGCCCGGCGGCGATCAGTGCGGTGTCCCGGTTGCGCAGCCGGGCCCGTATCGCCCTCAGCAGGCCGCGCGCCTCCTCCGCCACCTGCACCGGGCCATGTGATCAGGTCCGGCGCGGTCCCGCTCGGCGGCGCGCCCGCACCTCGGTCAGCCGGTCGAGCCGCTCGAGCCCACGAGCAGCATGTACGAGAAGATGACCACCAGGATCAGCACGAACGTGCCGACGATCAGCAGGCGCGCCCGGTTCTTCGGCATCTTGCCCTGCCCGGTGCGGTCCGGGCGGCCATCGGGTCGCTCGCTCATCGGTCCTCCTGGAGTCGGTACGCGCCCCGCTCCGACACCGTGGTGCCCCCGGGGCGGCGCCTGCTCGGTCGAGCAGGCGGTGGTGCCCGGTGCCTGCCCACTTCCGCGGACCCTCACGCCTGAGACGTGGCCCACTCCGCTCAGTGGCCGCCGAGCAGGTGCTGCGCCGCGGCGAATCCGCCGAGGCCGCTGACCGCACCGCCGCGCACCGTGCCGCCCGAGGAGGCGGCGACCACCCGCGGGTGTGCCGTCGCCACGCCCCAGGTGCCGACGGCGGCGGGGTCGGGTGCGACCGGCCACGACAGGTCACCGTGGAAGATGTGCCCGCCCGGCATCGCCAGCGACGCCTCCACGTCCAGCGGCGAGGACGCCTGCAGGCACGGACGCCCGTCGCCGTCGGTGGCCAGGCAGTCGGCCAGCGGCTCGGTCAGGTGGGCGTCCAGCTGCGCCAGCACCCGCCGCACCGCCTCCGCCCGGGTGCCGACGGGGTCGGCCGCGTAGAGCTCGGCCGGCGTGTGCAGCCCGAACAGGGTCAGGGTGTGCAGCCCGGTGTCGCCGACGATCGACGGGTCGGTGAGCGAGTGGCAGTACACCTCGAAGGGGACCACCTCGGGCAGCTGCCCGGCCGCGGCCTGCGCGTACGCGGCGTCGAGTTGGCCGGCCGCCTCGTCGACGTGCACGGTGCCGCTGAACACCCGGCGGGGGTCGGCGCCCGACCGCAGCCCGGGCAACCGGCGCAGCACCATGTTCACCTTCAGCTGCGACCCCGACGGCCGCGGCGCCGGGGCGGTGCCCAGCAGCTCGTCGAGCACGGCCGGGGCCGCACCGCTGACCAGGTGCCCGGCGTTGGCCGCGTGCGCCGTCCCGTCGGCGTCGGTCCAGTGCACGGTGACGCCGTCGGCCCGGGTCTCGACCGCGGTGACCTCGGCGCGGGTGAGCAGTGCGGCCCCGCGCGCCCGGGCTGCGTCGGCGAGCGCGCCGCTGACCGCGCCCATCCCACCGACCGACACCCGCCAGCGGCCGGTGCCGTTGCCGACGAGGTGGTACAGGAAGCACCGGCCGGCCAGCCCGTCCGCGGCGTGCACGTCGGCGAAGGTGCCGATCAGCCCGTCCGTGAGCGCGATGCCCCGGACCTCGTCGTCGGCCAGGTGGTCGGCGACGACGTCGGCCAGCGGCCGTTCCCGCAGGTCGCGCCAGAGGTCCGGGTCCCGCAGGCGCGCGAGGAGCGCCGCCTCGCTGGGCAGCGGTCCGGTCAGGGTGGGGGCCAGGTCCTCGGCGAGGGTGGTCAGCCGGCCGTAGAAGCGCTGCCAGCCGGCGAACTCCGCGTCCGAGCCGGTGAGGGCGCGGAAGGAGGCAGCCGTCTCCGGCCCCTCGTCCCGCTCGACCAGCAGTCCGGTGGCCGCACCGCCGCGGCGCAGCGGGGTGTAGGAGGCGACCGCCCGGTCCAGCAGGGTGATCGGCAACGCCAGGTCGGTGACGACCCGGTCGGGCAACAGGCTGACCAGGTAGGAGTACGCCGACAGCCGGACGTCGACGCCCGGGAAGACCTGCTCGCTGACCGCGGCGCCGCCGAGCACGGGCCGTCGCTCCAGCACGAGCACCGACCAGCCCGCGCGGGCCAGGTAGGCGGCGGCGACCAGCCCGTTGTGGCCGCCGCCCACCACGATGGCGTCGTACCGGGCTGCGGTGCTCACGCCAGCTCCCGGGCGAAGCAGAGCGAGAACGGGTCGTCCACGTAGTGCCCGAACGCCGGGACCGGCCGGTAGCCGGCCGCGGTGTACAGCCCGATCGCCTCGGGCTGGCGCGGTCCGGTCTCCAGCAGCACGGTGGTCCAGCCCCGCCCCACCGCCTCGGCCTCCAGCCCGGTGAGCAGCAGCCGGGAGACGCCGCGACCACGCGCCGCCGGGACGACGTACATCCGCTTGAGCTCGGCGGTGCCGTCCCCGAGGGGCCGCAGTGCGCCGCAGCCGATCGGCGTGCCGTCGTCGTCCCGGGCGAGGAGGACGACGGCGACGTCGGCGGCGGACGGCGGCACCCCCGGCTCGCTCGCACCGCCGTAGCGGGCCCGCAGCTCGACCTGCTGGGCGGCGGTCAGCGCGGCGACGTCCGGGTCGTCCCACGAGGCGGCGGAGAGGTTCGGCACGAGGTCATCCTGGCGCGTCGTCGTCCACCTGCTGCAGCCCCCAGACGAACCTCGCCCGCACCCGGCCGGGGAGGTGCACCTCGAGACGACTCGGGACGCCGGGGTCCACCGCGGCCGCGCCGGGCAGGGTCACGACGTCGTCCACCACGTGCCCCCAGACGCGCAGGGCTCCCGGTGCGGCGGCCGACACCGCGGAACCGGGCGCGCGGACCAACTGCTCGTGGAGCACCGCGCCGTCCGGGCCGCCCAGCACCTCCCACCGCAGGTGCGGCCACAACGGCAGCGGCCACCGCCGGACGACGAGGTCGACGTCACCGAACTTGCGGTCCTCCTGCTCGGCGGGTGGACCCAGCACGGCAGCGCGCAGCGCGAGCCCGTGCGGTGCTCGCTCTGTGTGATGGAGCGCGCGCCAACGGCGGTGCGCGGCACGCGCTTCGGCCCGGTCGGCGCCGAGCACGGGCAACGCCTCGGCGACCAGGTCGGGTCGCGTGTCGGCCATGCGACGGAGCAGCACGAGGCAGAACTCCCGCCGTGCCAGCCCCTCCACCCGGCGAGCCTGTCACGCTCGGTGAGCGTGTTGGAGCACACGCCCGGGGATTTCCACAAATTCACCCCAGTCGTTTGTCACGAGCACATAACGCACGTACGGTCACCAGCGGTCCTGACGGGCAGCGCAGTCGCCCACCCGGGTGACCACCGACAGGACCGCCGCCGAACCACACGGCTCGCCGCAACACTCGCGGGCTCGTGGACCGGGGACCCACCGCAGCACTGGGGTGAAGCTCTGCACGGCCCGTTCGCGGGCCTCGCGGAGCCGGGCGACTTCCCGCCCGAACCCGTCAGCTAACTCGGTAGGCGGCAGGTGGAAGAAAGGACACACCCGCCGAACATGGCGAGTTCGCACACCTCTGTCCGTCGTGGCCGCAACGGCCGACGGGCCCTGCTCACTCT
Source organism: Modestobacter sp. KNN46-3 (assembly GCF_011039295.1). Classification (NCBI taxonomy): domain Bacteria; kingdom Bacillati; phylum Actinomycetota; class Actinomycetes; order Geodermatophilales; family Geodermatophilaceae; genus Modestobacter; species Modestobacter sp. KNN46-3. The sequence goes on from NZ_JAAKGN010000028.1 coordinate 7,787, forward strand.
GTTTGTCGCGGGTGGCGTCGCCCTCGCTCCGGTGCCCGCCCTGGCGGCTCCTGAAACACCCACCACCTCGCAGGAGGCGGCCGAGCTCATCGCCGCCCGCGGTCACGACCTCGAGGTCGTCACCGAGAAGATGCACGAGGCGACCGACGTGCTGACCAGCATGAAGGCCGCCTCGGACGCTGCCGCCGCCGAGCTCGTCGCCGCCGAGGCGGCCGTGGTCGAGGCCCGTGACCACGTGCGCCAGGTCGCCCGCAGCGCCTTCACCGGTGAGCAGCTCTCCTCGCTGCAGGCCATGCTCACCAGCTCCTCCGCCGACGAGATGCTCGACCGGATGGGCACGCTGGACAGCATCGCCGGGCACAACAACGAGGTGCTCGGGGTCGCGCAGCAGGCCACCGTCAGCGCCGACGAGGCGAAGGCCGCGGCCGAGAAGGCCGCCACCGACGCGGAGGCCCAGGTCGCTGAGGTCGCTGCCCAGCAGGCCGACCTGAACGAGCAGATCGCCGAGTACCAGGCCGAGTACGACCGGCTCTCCGCCGAGGAGCGCGAGCGCGCCCGCATCCTGGCCGAGCAGCACGCGGCCGCAGAAGCGGCTCAGGCCGCAGCCGAGCGCGAGGCCCAGGCCGCCGCGGCGGCCGAGCGCAACAACGCCCAGACCGCCTCGCGAGACGAGCGCACGGCCCCCGCCGCCGCCGCTCCGTCCGTGTCCCGCTCCGCCGCCGTCGCCGCACCGGCGCCGGCACCGGCCGCGCCGGTCGTGGCCAGCAGCGGCGCTGCCGCCACCGCGGTGAACACCGCGATGGCCCAGCGCGGCAAGCCCTACGTGTGGGGCGCCACCGGCCCGAACTCCTACGACTGCTCCGGGCTGGTGAAGTACTCCTACGCCTCGGCCGGCGTCAACCTGCCCCGCAGCAGCAGCCAGCAGGCGGCGTCGGGTCGGGCGGTCTCCCGCGGCGAGCTGCAGCCGGGCGACCTGATCGCCTACTACAGCCCGGTCAGCCACATCGGCATCTACATCGGCAACGGCCAGATGGTCCACGCGCCGACGTCGGGTGACGTGGTCAAGGTCGCCAGCATCGACGCCATGGGCCCCATCACCGCCATGCGTCGGGTCGCCGGCTGACAGCTGACCACCCCGCGACACCCGCCGGTGCCCCGGTCGCCTGACGGCGGCCGGGGCACCGGTGCGTCCGGGCCCGGTGCGTCGGGGTCCGGTGCGGCTGATCGCCGGTGGCGACGATCACCCGGGTCCGCGCACCGGCGCCCCGTCCCGCCGGGCACGATGAGGAGCAGTCCACCCACGCCCACCCCGAGGAGCACCGTGCCCGCCGCACTGACCGACCCCACGAGGGTCGCCCGCGTCTTCCGCGTCGTCGCCATCGCCGAGGCCGTCTCCTGGGTGCTCCTGCTGGCCGGCATGTTCGTCAAGCGGGTGCTGGAGGCCTCGGAGCTGGGCGTGCAGGTGTTCGGCCCGGTCCACGGTGCGGTGTTCGTGGTCTACGTCGTCGTCACCCTGCTGGCGTGGCGGGTGCTCCGCTGGACGCCGGCCACCGGGCTGCTGGCGCTGGCCGCCTCCATCCCGCCGCTGGTGACCATCTGGTTCGAGCGCTGGGCCCGGCGGACCGGCCGGCTGCCGGTCGACGCCACCAGGCCGGTCCGGGTCGGCTGAGCGCACGATGGTCACCCCCGTCCTGCCCGCCACCGCCCGCGCCCTGCTGGCCCGGACCGCCCGGGTCCAGCGCGACGGCCGGGCACCCAGCCTGGTCGCGGGCGTGGTCAGGGACGGCGGGCTGGCCTGGTCGGCCGGTCGCGGCGACGTCGCCGAGCCGCACACCGACGTGCAGTACCGGCTGGGCTCGATCAGCAAGACGGTGACGGCCCTGGTCGTGCTCCGGCTCCGCGACGAGGGTCGCCTGGGGCTGGACGACCTGCTCGAGGAGCACGTCCCCGGCACCCCCTTCGGGGAGCGCACCGTGGGCCAGCTGCTCGCCCACCTCGCCGGCGCGAGCTCGGAGAGCCCCGGCGGCTGGTGGGAGCGCGTCCCCGGCGGGACGCTGGCCGAGCTGCGGCTGACCGACGACGACGTCGTCCTGGGCAGCGCACGCCGCTTCCACTACTCGAACCTCGGGTTCGGGCTGCTCGGTGAGCTGGTCACCCGGCATCGTGGGCGCTCCTGGGCCGAGGTCGTCCGGGACGAGGTGCTGCTGCCGCTGGGCATGGCGCGCACCACTCCGCGGCCCACCGGTCGGGCGGCACAGGGTGCGGCCGTGCACCCGTGGGCGGACGTCGTCCTGCCCGAGCCCGAGCACGACGCCGGCATCATGGCCGCGGCCGGCCAGCTGTGGGCGACGCTGGCCGACCTCGGCCGGTTCGCCGCCTTCCTGCTCGGCGACACCGGCGACGTGCTCTCCCCGGCGACGCTGGAGGAGATGACCGTGCCGGCCGGGATCGACTCGTCGTCCCCCGGGTGGTCGGCCTACGGGCTGGGGGTGCAGGTGCTGCGGGTCGACGGGCACACCCTCATCGGCCACGGCGGCTCGATGCCGGGCTTCCTGGCCGGGGTCTTCGTCGACCGGTCCGAGCAGGCCGGAGCGGTGATGCTGGCCAACACGACCAGTGGGCTCGACCCGCTGGTGCCCGGGCTGCTGGCCGATCTCCGGGCCGCCGAGCCCCGGATCGTCGACGCCTGGGTGCCGTCCCCGCCGCCGCTGCCGCTGGACCTGCTCGGCGTCTGGTTCTGGGGCCCGGCCCCGCTGGTGCTGCGCGCCCAGTCCGGTGGCCTGCTGCACCTGGGGCCGCTGCCCGGCCGGCCCGGCCGGGCGAGCCGGTTCGCTCCCCGCGCGGACGGCACGTGGGTCGGGCTGGACGGCTACTACGCCGGCGAGACGCTGCGCATCGCCCCCGACCACCTGGATCTGGCGACGTTCGTGCTCACCCGTACGCCCTACGACCCCGAGGCACCCGTGCCCGGCGGGGTCGACGAACGCGGCTGGACGGCGCCCTAGGCATCAGGCGCCGGGCGGTCGGGCGCTGGGGTACAGGCCGGCGGCGTACTGCTCGCCGTAGTACTGCACCAGCTCGGCCAGTGGCGTGGCGGCAGCCTCCTGGGCGTGCGCGATCCGGGCCCGGGAGGGCAACGCCCCGGGATCCCAGGTCGCCGGGTCCCACAGCTGCGACCGCAGGAACGCCTTGGCGCAGTGGTAGAAGACCGACTCGATCTCCACGACCATGGCCAGCAGTGGCCGGTGTCCGCGGATGAGCATCCGGTCCAGCAGGTCCTCGTCGCGCACCAGGCGGGCCCGGCCCTGCACCCGGAAGGTGCCGCTGCGGCCGGGCACCAGGTAGATCAGCCCGACGTGCGGGTTGGTCAGGATGTTGCGGAACCCGTCGGCACGGCGGTTGCCGGCGCGCTCGGGCAGCGCGATCGTCCAGTCGTCCAGGACGACGGTGAACCCGGGCGGGTCGCCCTTCGGGGAGACGTCGCAGCTGCCGTCGGCCGCGGAGGTCGCCACCAGGCAGAACGGTGAGGCGGCCAGCCAGTCCCGGTCGATGGCGTCCAGGGAGGGGCGGTCCTTGGTCGCGGCGCGGGGCGCCGGCTCACCCAGCAGCTCGCGCAGCTCCGCCTCGGTGGTGATCTCGTCCACGGGGCCAGTCTGGCCCACCGGCCCCGTCCCGAGGCTGACCCCGGACTGGGCGGGTCCGCCCTCAGGGGAGGTCGAACGCGTCCATCGTCGTCTTCACGACGACGCCGTAGGCCAGGTGCGGGACGACGTCGGTGATCCACGAGGACAGCGGCCAGGTTCGCGGGTCGGTGATCCCGAGCGCGGTCATCGGGCCGTTGGTGCCGATGAGCACGCCGATCGTGGTCAGCGCCGTCCCGACGAGGGGCTGGGAGCGGAAGCCGGCCGCGCGGGCGAGCCCGGCGAGCACCCCGACCCCCACCCCGGCCGCCAGCCCGGTGAGCGGGCCGAGGCCCTGGACCCGGTTCTGCCGGGTCTCCTCGTCGCCCGGGATCGACACGTGGGCCTTCTCCGCGAGCACCTCGACCGTCTGCTCGGGGGTGGAGCTGGTGCCCCGGCCCCGGCCGACCATGTCCAGGTAGGTGACGGCGTTGAGCGCGGTCGTCCCCGCTGCGCCGGCGGCGGCCCCGCGGAGCACCCAGCCCAGCGTGCTGATCCCGCGCTTGCCCTTGCCGATCGTCCCGAACGAAGTGTGCTTGGCCATGGTCGCGGCATACCCGGGCCGCCGGGCGGGCGAAACGACCGTCAGCGCCAGCTGAGCCGGCTGCGGGCGGACCAGTACTCCGCCGGCTCCTCGGGCTGCACCCAGCCCGCCGCCGTCGGATCCGCGGCGGTCAGGTCCAGGGTGCGGGCGGCGGCGTTGCTCTCCAGCTGCGCCACGGTCACCGCGCCGGACAGCACGACGTCGCACCACGGCTGGGCCAGGGCTGCGGCCAGGGCGAGGGCGTCGACCCCGACGCCGCGCTCCCGTGCAGCAGCGGCCAGCAGGGAGTCCGCCGCGCTGCCCCGGTCGGTCAGCCGGCCGTTGGCGACACCCTCCTTGACGACCACCCGGGCGCCGGCGGCCGACGCCTCGGCCAGCGCCGGCCCGGCCGAGGGCTCCAGTAGGTTCCAGGTCGACTGCACGCTGGTGAACAGCGGTGCGCCGTCCACGGTCAGCTCCAGCCCGCGCCGGACCGCATCGGCCTGGGTCGGCCCCGAGGTGGAGAAGCCCAGCTCGACGCCGTCGGCGCGCAGCTGGGCCAGCCGGTGCTGCAGCGGCCGGTCGGTCCACAGCGGGCTGTCGGCGGTCAGCGAGTGCACCTGGTACAGCTTCAGCCACGGGCCGAGCAGCGCCGTCGTCTCGGCCAGCTGCCGCTCGAAGGCGGGCTCCGTGTGCTCCTTGACCTCGTGCACCGTGGCGTCCGGGCGCCAGTCGGCGGTGTAGCGGTAGCCCCACTTGCTGGCCACGAACGGGGCGGCGTCGGTGGCGCGCAGCCACGAGGCGAGGAACTCCTCGGCGCGGCCGTAGGACCGCGCGGTGTCCACGTACTGGATGCCCAGTGCGGTCGCGGCGTCGAGCAGCTCGGAGGTGCGGGCCTGGAGGACGGCGGGGGCCCGGTCGGCGGGCAGGTCGGCGTCCCGGCCGAGGGTCAGGTAGGCCGGCCGGCCGACGGCGGCCAGGCCGACACCCAGCTGGGCAACGGAGTCGTGGGGCACGTGCCCATCCCAGCACCCGGACGGCGGCCGGGGCATCCTGGCCGGGTGGACGACGTCGACCGGCTGCTCGAGCAGACCATCGACGCCCTGCTGGACCAGCGCCGTCCCGGCGCGTCCATCTGCCCGTCGGAGGCGGCCCGGGCGGTCGACCCCGACGGCTGGCGGGACCTGATGCCCGCCGCCCGCTCGGCGGCCGGACGGCTGGCCGCGGCCGGCACGGTCGAGGTCACCCAGTCCGGCGCGGTGGTCGACGTCGCCACCGCGCGCGGGGCCGGTGCGGGTCCGCCGGCCCTGCTGAAACGGGTGTCCCCACGGGTCGGTGCGTCGCTACCGTGCGATCTCCACCGGCGTACGGGAAGCGGGGCAGCGTGGCGGTCGACGGACAGGCGTACCGGTCCGAGCTGAGGCTGGAGTTCGACCCGCCGCCCACCGCGGCACCCCGGCCGGAGCTGGCCGACGTCGGCAAACTGGTGCGCCGCGGGGTGCGGGCAGTCGTCGGGGCGGCCCGCGCCGAGGACCGGACGACGCTGTCCGGCCTGCTGCTGGCCCATCTCGGTCCGGCGGGTGCCGAGCTCGACGTCGTCGAGGAGGCGTGGCCGGGCTACGAGCACGTGAACGTCCAGGCCGGGCTGGACACCTGGCTGGCCGGCGCGGACCGCGCCTGGCAGCTGGTCGGCGTCGTGGGCTTCCAGCACCGGCCGTTCGGGCTGGGGGAGCTGCTGTCGGCGGGGCCGGAGGCGCAGGACCCGTACGGGCCCCGGCCGGGGAACGCCTCGCGGGTCAACCGGGCGGCCGGGCCGGACGGGGAGTCCCGGCCGTGCGTGCGCTGCGGTGTCTACCTGGTGACCGAGGGGGCGGCCCGGACCGCGGTGCTGGTGCGCGGCCCGGAGCCTGAGTCAGGGCTGCCGAACACCACGGTGCAGGTGGTCAGCACCGACCCGGAGCTGGCTGCGCGGGCCGCGACGGAGATCCGCGCCGCGGCGATGGCGCAGAACGTGTTCCGCGGGCAGGTGCTGTCCTTCGGCGCCGAGGTGTTCGGCCACGGCCAGACGCTGCTGCAGTTCCACCGTCGGCCCACCCTCGCCGCCGACCAGCTGGTGCTCGCCGCGGACACGCTCGCGGAGGTGCAGCGCCAGGTCGTGGAGGTGGCGCGGCACAAGGAGCAGCTGCTCGCCGCCGGGCAGCACCTCAAGCGCGGCGTGTTGCTGTACGGGCCGCCCGGCGTCGGCAAGACGCACACGGTGCGGTACCTGACCAGCAGGCTGACCGGGACGACGGTCCTCCAGCTCACCGGCAACGCCCTGCACCTGATCGCCGAGGCCTGCTCGGTCGCCCGCGCGCTGGCGCCGGCGATGCTGGTCATCGAGGACGTCGACCTGATCGCCGAGGACCGCGGCATGCACCCCGGTCAGCACCCGCTGCTGTTCCAGCTGCTCAACGAGATGGACGGGCTGGCCGAGGACGCCGACGTCGTCTTCGTGCTGACCACCAACCGGGCCGACCTGCTCGAGCCGGCGCTGGCGGCGCGGCCGGGGCGGGTTGACCAGGCGGTGGAGCTGCGGCTGCCCGACGCCGAGGCCCGCCGGGCGCTGTTCGAGCTCTACCGGCGCGGACTGGAGGTGGACACCAGCGGGCTGGACGACGTCCTGGCCCGGACCGAGGGCGTGACCGCGTCGTTCCTCAAGGAGCTGCTGCGCCGGGCGGCGTTGCTGGCGGCCCAGCGGACCGGCAGCGGGCCGCTGAGCGTGTCCGCCGCCGACCTGTCCGGCGCGCTGGACGAGCTGCTCGACACCCGCAACGCGATGACCCGCACCCTCCTCGGCAGCGCCCCGGGCTGAGGTGCGCCGATCAGGCGCCGCGGCGCCGGGACCGGCGCACCAGCAGGGCGGTGAGGAGGACGAGGCCTGCGCCCGCGGCGACGAGCACGCCGGCCCAGGGCTGCGGCGCGGACCGCAGCTCTGTGCCGGCGGCGCCGGGCAGCGGGTCGACTGCGACGGCGGCGCCCTCCGCCGCGCTCAGCGCCCGGACCTCGGCGACCAGCTGCGGTGCGGCCGGCGCGGTGCCACCACAGAGGCCGGCGCGGTGGGGGCCGCCGTCCTGCCCGCCGGCGAAGACCAGGAACGGTCCGTCACCCGACAGCTCGATGCCACAACTGGCGCCCGAGGCGGCCGAGACGACGCCCTGCCGGGCGTGCGCCGCGGTCGGGGTCGCCAGGACCCAGCCGGTGACCACCATGGCCAGAGCGGCCACGAGCACCGCGATCGGTGTCGTCGTCCGTGCCATGGCCGAGAGCCTGCTCGGGCAGGATCTCGATCAGGTCTCGCCGACGGCCGGGCCGGACGTCAGTCCGCGTCCGTGACCGGGAGGGACCCGGCGGCGCGTTCCAGCAGCGGGGTCATCCGGTGGTCGACGAACCGGCGCAGCGCCAGGTTCGTGTCCGTGCGCTGGACGCCGGGGATCGCGAGCACCTGCTCGGTGATCCGCCACAGGTCGTCGGCGTCGACCGCGACCACCTGGACCAGCAGGTCGGCGACCCCGGAGAGCCCGATGACCTCCAGCACCTCGGGGATCGCGGCCAGCGCCTCCCCGACGTCGGCCAGGCTGCGCTGGACGACCTGCACGGTGACGTAGGCGCCCAGCCGGTAGCCCAGCGCCTCGGGCCGCACCCGGCGCTCGAAGGGGTCCAGGACGCCGTTGGACTCGAGCCGGGCCAGCCGCGCCTGCACCGTGTTGCGGGCCAGGCCCAGCTGCTGGGAGAGCGCGAGGACGGTGGCCCGGGGGTCCTCGGACAGGGCGAGCAGCAGCCGCGCGTCGGTGGCGTCCAGGGCGGGCACGTTGCTCAGTCTGACATGGGAGTGCGGTCCGGCAGTGCCCTTTCTGCGCAATGGCAGCAGAGGTGGTTGCGCAGATCGGCAGGCGAGTGATCTTCTGCACACGCGGTCCGGCGTGCCACCATGTGTGAGTGGCGCCACACTCCGGCGCCGCATGGACGTCCAGCGACGGGCGCTCCGGTGACCCCGGGCTCCGTCGAGGCGGCAAGGCCAGACGGCGAGGAGAGTGGCGTGACTGCGTTGCAGCAGAAGACCACCGAGGTGGTCGATCCCGTACCGGGCGCCGGAGCGCCACACCTGCCGGGCCAGCCGGACCTGGTCCAGCTGCTGACCCCCGAGGGCGAGCGGGTCGAGCACCCCGACTACGGCCTGGACATCTCGGACGAGGAGCTGCGCGCCCTCTACCGCGACCTCGCCCTGGTCCGCCGGTGGGACGTCGAGGCGACCGCCCTGCAGCGCCAGGGGGAGCTCGGCATCTGGGCCTCGCTGCTCGGTCAGGAGGCGGCCCAGGTGGGCGCCGGCCGGGCGCTCGCCGAGGGCGACATGGCCTTCCCGACCTACCGGGAGCACGGCGTCGCCTGGACCCGGGGCGTCGACCCGCTGCACGTGATGAGCCTGTTCCGCGGCGTCGACCAGGGCGGCTGGGACCCGGTCGCCCACAGCTTCAACCTCTACACCGTCGTCATCGGCGCGCAGACCCTGCACGCCACCGGCTACGCCATGGGCGTGCAGCGCGACGGCGCGGAGAGCGCGGTGCTGGCCTTCCTCGGCGACGGGGCGACCAGCCAGGGCGAGGTCAACGAGGCGATGATCTGGGCGTCGTCGTTCGCCGCCCCCGTCGTCTTCTTCTGCCAGAACAACCAGTACGCGATCAGCGCGCCGATCGAGCGGCAGTCCCGGGTCCCGCTGTACCAGCGCGCCGCCGGGTTCGGGTTCCCCGGGGTGCGGGTCGACGGCAACGACGTCCTCGCCGTCCTGGCCGTGACGCGTGCGGCCCTCGCCGCTGCCCGCGAGGGCTCCGGCCCCACCTTCATCGAGGCGTTCACCTACCGGATGGGCGCGCACACCACCTCCGACGACCCGACCCGCTACCGGCTGGCCAGCGAGCTGGAGGCGTGGAAGCTGCGCGACCCGATCGCCCGGCTCAAGGCGCACCTGTCCCGCGCCGGCATCGCCGACGCCGACTTCTTCACCGGGGTCGACGCCGAGGGCGACGAGCTCGCCGCCCGGATCCGGAAGGGCACGCTGGAGATGCCCGACCCGGCCGGGACGGAGATGTTCGACCACGTCTTCGCCGAGCAGACCCCGGAGCTGGCGCAGCAGCGCGAGGAGTTCGTGGCGTACCACGCCTCGTTCGAGGGGGAGCAGTGACCGAGACGCTGACCATCGGCAAGGCGCTCAACCTCGGCCTGCGAAAGGCCATGGAGGACGACGGCAAGGTCGTGCTCATGGGCGAGGACATCGGCAAGCTGGGCGGGGTCTTCCGGATCACCGACGGCCTGCAGAAGGACTTCGGCGAGGCCCGCGTCGTCGACACCCCGCTGGCCGAGGCCGGGATCCTCGGCACCGCGGTCGGGCTGGCGATGCGCGGCTACCGGCCGGTCTGTGAGATCCAGTTCGACGGGTTCGTCTACCCCGCCTACAACCAGATCGTCACCCAGGTCGCCAAGATCCACGCCCGCTCCCGGGGCAAGATGCCGATGCCGATCGTCATCCGCATCCCCTTCGGAGGCGGCATCGGCGCGGTCGAGCACCACAGCGAGAGCCCTGAGGCCTACTTCGCGCACACCGCCGGCCTGAAGGTGGTCGCCGTCAGCAGCCCGGCCGACGCCTACTGGGGCATCCAGCAGGCGATCGCCTCGCCCGACCCGGTCGTCTTCTTCGAGCCCAAGCGCCGGTACTGGGAGAAGGGCGAGGTCGACCCGGACGGCGCCCCTGACCCGCTGTTCGGCTCCCGGGTGGTCCGCGGCGGCGACGACGTCACGGTGCTCGCCTACGGGCCGATGGTGAAGACGGCGCTGCAGGCCGCCGACGCCGCCGCCGAGGAGGGCCGCTCGCTGGAGGTCGTCGACCTGCGCACCCTCTCCCCGCTGGACCTCGGGCCGGTCTACGAGTCGGTGCGCCGCACCGGTCACTGCGTGGTCGTGCACGAGGCGCCGGTGACCCTCGGCCTGGGCGCTGAGATCGCCGCCCGGGTCACCGAGAACTGCTTCCACTCGCTGGAGGCGCCGGTGCTGCGGGTGGGCGGGTACGACACCCCCTACCCGCCGTCGAAGCTGGAAGAGGACTACCTCCCCGACCTCGACCGCGTGCTCGACGCCGTCGACCGAGCGATGGGGTTCTGATGGCCGAGCTGCGCCAGTTCAAGCTGCCGGACGTCGGGGAGGGGCTGACCGAGGGCGAGATCCTGTCCTGGCTGGTCGCCGTGGGCGACACGGTCGCCGTCAACCAGCCGCTGTGCGAGGTGGAGACGGCGAAGGCCGCGGTCGAGCTGCCCAGCCCGTTCTCCGGCACGGTGACCGAGCTGCTGTACGACGCCGGGACGACGGTCGACGTCGGCGCACCGATCATCACCATCGACGTCGGTGGTGGCGCAGCCCCGGCCGCGGACGCACCGGCGGCCGAGGGCACCGGCTCCGGGTTGATCGGGGAGACGAACGCCAACGGCCGGACGGCGGTGCTGGTCGGCTACGGCCCGCGCAGCACCGAGGCCAAGCGCCGTCCCCGCCGGGGGCAGCCGGTCGAGGCCGCAGCCGCCCGCGCCACGGCGCCGCAGGTGCTCCCCGAGGCCGACTACGGCTCGGGCAGCGACCGGCCGCCGCTGCTGGCCACCGCACCGGACGCCACGGTGAAGCCGGTCCGGCACGGTGGGCTGGAGGCCGCCCGGGCGGCCGAGGCGGCGGCGGCCCGCCGTCCCGCCGAGCCCACCGCGTCGGCGCCGTCGGCGACCGCCGGCCGCGGTGCGCTGCGCCCGCTGGCCAAGCCGCCGGTGCGCAAGTACGCCAAGGAGCTGGGCGTCGACCTCACCACGGTCCGCGGCAGCGGCGCCGGCGGCGTCATCACCCGCGCCGACGTCGACGCGGCCGTCGCGGGCCCGTCGTCGCCGGAGGCCGCGGCCGCCCTGTCGCGGGAGGCTGCGGCCGGCGACACCCGGATCCCGATCAAGGGGGTTCGGAAGCACACCGCCGCCGCGATGGTGGCCAGCGCGTTCACCGCCCCGCACGTCACCGAGTTCCTCACCGTCGACATCACGCGCACGATGAAGCTGCGTGAGCGCCTGGCCGCCCGGCCGGAGCTGGCCGGGGTGAAGGTCAGCCCGCTGCTGTTCGTGGCCAAGGCGCTGTTGTTGGCGGCGAAGCGGCACCCGATGGTCAACAGCTCCTGGGACGAGGCGGCCCAGGAGATCGTCGTCCACGGCGCGGTGAACCTGGGCATCGCCGCCGCCACGCCGCGGGGCCTGATCGTGCCGAACGTCAAGGACGCCGGCCGGCTGTCGCTGGCCGAGCTGGCCGGTGCGCTCAGCGAGCTCACCGAGACCGCCCGGGCCGGCAGGACGCAGCCCACGGACATGACCGGCGGCACGATCACGATCACCAACGTGGGTGTCTTCGGCGTCGACACCGGCACGCCGATCCTGAACCCCGGCGAGTCGGCGATCCTGGCCTTCGGCGCGGTCCGGGAGATGCCGTGGGTGCACAAGGGCAAGGTCGTGCCCCGGCAGGTCACCCAGCTGGCGCTCTCCTTCGACCACCGCATCGTCGACGGCGAGCTGGGCTCCCGCTTCCTGGCCGACGTGGGGGCGCTGCTGCACGACCCCGGCACCGCACTTACGTTCTGACCGTGCGCACCCAGCTCGGTCCCCTGCTGTCCTTCGCCGCCGCCTCCCGGGTCCCCGAGGGTTTCGGTTACCTCGGTGACGACGGGCAGGTGCTCGCCGACAAGCCGGTGGAGACCTGGATCAGCGCCCGGATGACGCACGTCTTCGGCCTCGGCGCGCTCGTCGGCGAGCCGGGCGCCGAGGAGCTCGCCGCCCACGGCGTGGCCGCGCTGCGCGAGGGCACGCTGCACGACGCCGAGCACGGCGGCTGGCGCTCGGCGGTGGGTGCCGGTGCCGACGACGACACCAAGGCCGCCTACGTGCACGCCTTCGTGGTGCTCGCCGGCTCGACCGCCACCGTGGCCGGCATCGCGGGTGGCCGTGCGCTGCTGGAGGAGGCGCTGGAGGTCTGGGAGCAGCGGTTCTGGGACGACGACGAGGGCCTGGCGGTCGAGTCGTTCGACCGCACCTGGGCCACCAGCGAGGCCTACCGCGGCGCGAACGCCAACATGCACGGGGTCGAGTCGACCCTGGCGGCGGCCGACGCGCTGGCCCCCACCGACCCCGGTACGGCGGCCCGGCTGCGCACCCGCGCGCTGCGGGCGACGGAGCGGATCGTGCACCAGTGGACCCGGGAGCGGGACTGGCGGCTGCCCGAGCACTTCACGCCGTCCTGGGAGCCGTTGCCGGAGTTCAACCGGGACCGGCCGGCCGACCCGTTCCGCCCGTACGGGGTCACCGTCGGGCACCAGTTCGAGTGGGCCCGGCTGTGCCTGCACCTGGCTGCGGCGCTGGGCGAGGACGCGCCCGGCTGGCTGCACACCGACGCCGACGGACTGTTCCTGGCCGCCGCCGAGCGGGGCTGGGCGGCCGACGGGCACGAGGGCTTCCCGTACACGCTGGACTGGGACGACCGCCCGGTGGTCGCCGCCCGGATGCACTGGGTGGTCACCGAGGCGATCGCAGCCGCGGCCGTCCGCCACGCCGTGCTCGGCGATCCGCAGTCTCTGGCGCTGCAGCAGCGCTGGGAGGAGCTGGGTGACCGGCTGTTCCTGGACCCCGCGGTGGGCAGCTGGCACCACGAGCTCACCCCGGAGGGCGCGGTGGGCAGCGGCACCTGGGCGGGGAAGCCGGACGCGTACCACCTGGCGCAGATGCTGCTGCTGCCCGGACGCCCGGTGCGGGGCAGCGTCGCCGCCGCCGTCCTCGCGTCGCGCTGATCCCGGGCGGGATCCCGCTACGGTGCACCAAGATCACGGCGCCGTCCGGCGTCGGGTGGCCGTCGAGGAGGAGCTGGACCATGAGCGGAGCAGGGAGCGGCCGCACCGCTCGGCACGAGCAGCTGCGGGAGCCGCTGGGGATGCCGACCCTGCTCCGCTGGCGCCGCATCGGCCTCGCGGCGGGCACGGTGGCGGTGCTCGCCGTCCTCGGCTTCCTGGCCGTCGCGGTGGTGCAGGACGGCGTCGGCGGCCTGCCGGGCGCGCTCGTCCTGGTGGCCGCCCTCGTCTGTGCGCTCGCTGCGCTGAGCTTCCTGCGGCGTGCCTGGGCCGATCCCGAGGTCGCCGACGACCCGCAGGTCGTCCGGGCCGGGCGCTGGGCGGGCATCGCCTCGACCTCCTGGCTCCTCGCGATCGTGCCCGGTCTCGCGGTCCGGGTCCTGCCCGAGTCGTTCGAATGGCTCCGCTGGCTGGTGCTGGCCCTGGGCGCCTTCGCCGTGCTCGCCTTCGCGGGGATGCTCGTGCTCACGGCCCGCTGGCGCCCCGCACGCTGAGGGTGCGACCGCTCTGACGGGTTCGTCGAGGCGATTGCGGATCTTGTTTGTCGGTCGCGCACGTCCGGGTAGGGGGCGACTGGACGTACGAGACCCCTGAGCGAAGGAGGCTCCCCATGGCGAACGTGGAGAAGTCGATCGACGTGGACGTGCCGATCCGGCAGGTCTACGACCAGTGGACCCAGTTCGAGACGTTCCCGGAGTTCATGAACGGGGTCGAGCGGATCACCCAGCTCGACGAGCGGCGCACCCACTGGGTGACCAAGATCGGCGGGGTCGAGCGCGAGTTCGACGCCGAGATCACCGAGCAGCACCCCGACGAGCGGGTGGCCTGGAAGAGCACCGACGGCGACACCCCGCACGCCGGCGTCGTCACCTTCCACAAGATCAGTGACACCACGACCCGGGTGATGGTCCAGCTGGACTGGGAGCCCCAGGGCGTCGTGGAGAAGGTCGGCGCCGCGGTCGGTGTCGACGACCGGCAGATCACCGCCGACGTGAAGAAGTTCAAGGAGTTCATCGAGAGCCGTGGCACCGAGACCGGTGCCTGGCGCGGGGACGTGCCGCGCGAGGGCTGACCCCCCGGCGACCTGACGACGGCGCCCGCCCCCTGCCGGGGACGGGCGCCGTCGTCGTCTCAGGCCCCTCGGAGGGGGCCGCGAGGTCCTACTCCGCGTCGAGGTCGCTGGCGACCATGTCGGCGATCCGGTCGAGCACCGCCTCGTCCGCACTGTCGACGACGACCTCGGTGCCCTGCTTGGCGCCGAGCGTCATGATCATCAACGGCGAGCCGGCGTCGATCGGGTTCCCCCCGGGAGTGGCCAGCGTGACCGGCACCCCGGACTTCGAGACGGCCTCGGCGATGAGGGCGGCCGGACGGGCGTGCAGGCCGACGGCGGAGCCGACGGTCACGGTCTTGGAGGGCATCGGTGCCTTCTTTCTGGTCGGCGTGCTGGTGGTCAGTGTGCCGGACGGCCGGCGGGAGCTCCTGGCCCGGCAGTGGCCGGGCGAGGGTCGTCGGCCAGGTCGGTGGTCAGGTCGGCGTCCTCGGCCGGGACGGCGGGCTTCCGGCCGATGCTCTTGGCCAGGGTCACCGCGATGCCGCCGACGGCCGCACCGATGAGCACGGCCAGGATGAACAGGACGGCGTTGCTCATCGCGAAGAACACGAACACGCCACCGTGCGGGGCGCGGAGCTCCAGCCCCAGCCCGGCGACGATCGCCCCGGTGGTCGCTCCGCCGAGCATCATCGAGGGGATGACCCGCAGCGGGTCGGCAGCGGCGAACGGGATGGCGCCCTCGGAGATGAACGAGGCGCCCAGCAGCCAGGCGGCCTTGCCGTTGTCGCGTTCGGCCGGGGTGTAGAGCCTGGGCCGGAGGAGGGTGCTGGACAGCGCCATCGCCAGCGGCGGCACCATGCCGGCCGCCATCACGGTGGCCATGATCACCAGCGGACCGCTGGTGGCGGCGGCGGTGAGGCCGGTGGTGGCGAAGACGTAGGCCGCCTTGTTGACCGGACCGCCCAGGTCGAAGCACATCATCAGCCCCAGGATGACCCCGAGCAGGACCGCCGAGGTGCCGGTCAGCCCGTTGAGGAAGTCGCCGAGGCCCTCGAGTGCGGCGGCCAGCGGGCGGCCCAGCAGGACCACCATGATGCCGCTGGAGATCAGCGTGGCGAGCAGCGGGATGATCACGACGGGCTGCAGGCCGCGGGCGAAGGCCGGCAGCTTCCAGCGGCTGATCCACAGCGCCGCGAAGCCGGCGATGATGCCGCCCACCAGGCCGCCGAGGAAGCCGGCGCCGACGGTCAGCGAGACCGCGCCGACGACGAAGCCGGGGACGATGCCCGGCCGGTCGGCGATGGCGTAGGCGATGTACCCGGCCAGCGCGGGGACCAGGAAGCCGAACGCAGCCTGGCCGAGCACGGTGCACAGCGCGCCCAGGTAGCCGAGCAGGCCACCACGGAGATAGTCGACCCCTGGGTCGCCGGGCAGATCGGTGAAGTCGTTGTTCAGCGCCCAGTTCAGCGCGTAGCTCTGCGCGCCGTCCGTGGTCGGGTCGGCGTTGACGATCGGGTAACCAGCGAAGAGGAAGCCCAGCGCGATGAGCAGGCCGCCTGCGGCGACGAACGGGATCATGTAGCTCACGCCGGTGAGCAGCCAGCGGCGGATCTCCGACCCGGTGCTGGGCCGGTCACCGCTCACCGCGGGCGCCGCCCCCGCCCCGGCCGTGCCGGGCACCCGGCGGCCGTTCGGGTCGTCGGCGACGGCCAGCGCCTCCCGGATCATCACCTCGGGCTCGTTCATCGCCCGCTTCGTGCCGGACTGCACCAGCGGCTTGCCGGCGAAGCGGTCCCGGTCCTTGACCCCGACGTCGACGGCGAAGATGACGGCGGCGGCCTGGCTGATCACCGACGGGTCCAGCGGGGTCGAGCCCGAGGAGCCCTGGGTCTCCACGTGCAGCTCGACGCCCATCTCCTTGGCCGCGGCGGTGAGCTTGTCGGCGGCCATGTAGGTGTGCGCGATCCCGGTGGGGCAGGCGCTGACCGCGACGATGCTGCGGCCGGCCGTCGTCGGGGTGGGCTCGGCTGCCGGGGTGGGGGCCGTCGCGCCGGCGGCGGTGGCACCGCCGGTGGTCTGCGGGGCCGCGGCGGCCGGTGCCTCCGGCGGGGAGACGACGTCCTGCACCAGCGTGACGATCTCCTCGGCGGAGCCGGCGGCGCGCAGCGAGGCGACGAACTCCGGGCGCACGAGCGCCCGGGCCAGGGCGGTGAGCAGGGTGAGGTGGTCGGCGTCGCCGTGCTCGGGGGCGGCGATGAGGAAGGCGAGGTCAGCCGGGCCGTCGGGTGCACCGAAGTCGACCTTCGGGTCGAGCCGGGCGAAGGCGAGCGACGCCTGGGTCACCGCGGCGGAGCGGCAGTGCGGGATGGCGATGCCACCGGGCAGGCCGGTGGCGGCCTTCGCCTCCCGGGCCATCGCGTCGGCGTGCAGGTCGTCGGCTCCGGTGGCCCGGCCGCTGGCGGCGACCAGGCCGGCCAGCCGGCGGACGACGGCGTCCTTGTCGTGACCGAGGTCGGCGTCGAGCGCCACCAACTCGGTCGTGATGAGTGCGGACATGGTGGTTCCCCCGGGGTTCTTCAGCGGGCGCCGGTGGCCGGGACGGCCTCGGCGGGAGTCGGGTGGCCGGGCAGACCGGCGGTGACGGTGACCCCGGCGGGGTCCACCTGTGCGGGCGTCGGCACGGCGGAGCCGGGCAGCGCAGCGCTGGCCGCGCCGTAGGCCACCGCCGACCGCAACCGGTCGGCCGGCGCGGCACCGGCGAGGTCGGCCAGCAGGTACCCGGCGAGGCTGCAGTCGCCGGCGCCGACCGTGCTGCGGACGGTGACCCGCGGCGGGCGGGCCGACCAGACCTCACCGTCGGCGGTGGAGAGGACCGCGCCGTCGGCACCGAGGGTCAGCAGCACCTCGGCCACGCCCCGCTGGTGCAGGGTGGCGACCGCGGCCAGTGCCGCCTCGGGGTCGCCGGTCACGACCTCCTCGGGCACGCCGGCCAGCTGGGCCAGCTCCTCGGTGTTGGGCTTGAGCAGGTCGGGAGCCGACTCCGGGCCGGCGGCCAGCAGCGCCAGCAGGGGCGCCTCGGAGGTGTCGACGGCGATGCGGGCTCCGGTGCTGCGGAGCGCGCGGACGAGCGTGGCGTACCAGTCGCGCGGCGCCCCCGGGGGGAGCGATCCGGACAGCACGACCCAGCTGGCGGTGGCGGCGTGCCCCAGCAGGGCGTGCTGCAGCGCTGCGAGCGCCGGCTCGTCCAGCCGGGCGCCGGGCTCGTTGAGCTTGCTCGTCGTCCCGTCGGGCTCGGTGAGCGTGTAGTTGGTGCGCACCGGGGTGTCGATGGGCACGCTGGCCAGGTGCAGGCCGAGCGCGTGCAGGGCGCGGACGATCGGGTCGTCGTCGGCGGCCGGGAGCACCGAGACGACCTCGGCCCCTGCCGCCGCCACGGCCCGGGAGACGTTGACGCCCTTGCCGCCGGGCTCGGTGTGGCTGCCGCCCAGCCGGGTCACCGCGCCGCGGTCCAGCGGGCCGGGCAGGTCCAGCGTCCGGTCCAGGCTCGGGTTGGCGGTCAGCGTGACCACCCGCCCGCCCGGTGCGGAGTCCGTCCTCATGCGACGAGCACCTCGATCCCCTGTTGCTCGAGCTCGGCGACGACGGCCGGGTCGGCCTCCTCGTCGGTGACCAGGACGTCGACGTCCTCGATGGCCGCGAAGCGCACCAGGTGCTCGCGGCCGAGCTTGCTGCTGTCGCCGAGCACGACGACCCGCTGCCCGGCTCGCGCCATGGCCCGCTTGACCGCCGCCTCGGCTTCGTCGGGCGTGGTGAAGCCGAAGCCCGCGCTGATCCCGTTGGTGCCCAGGAAGACGACGTCGGCCCGGAGGTCGGTGAGCGCTGTGAGGGTGGACTCCCCGACGGCGGACTGGGTGATCCCGCGGACCCGCCCGCCGAGCACGTGCAGGGTGATGCCCGGGGAGCCGGAGAGCCGGGCGGCGATCGGCACCGAGTTGGTGGCGGTCACCAGCGGCCGGTCGCCGGGGAGCAGTTCGGCCAGCGCCGCGGTCGAGCTGCCGCCGTCCAGGATCAGGCTGCCGTTGGCAGGCGGCAGGAGGGTGAGCGCCGCGGTGGCGATGCGGCGCTTGGCCTCGATGCGCGTGCCGCGCCGCTCCCCGAGCGCGGGCTCCACCACGGTCAGCGTCCCGACGGGGACGGCACCGCCGTGCACCCGGCGCAGCATCCCGGCACGCTCGAGCACGGCGAGGTCGCGGCGGACGGTCTCGGTGGTCACCCCGAAGTGCTCGGCGACGGCGGTGACGGCGACCCGGCCGCGCTGGGTGACCAGGCCGGCGAGCGCCTGCTGGCGTTCTTCCGCGTACATGCTCACCCCCGGGCCCTGCTGTACTGACACGACGGGCCGATGCCCGGACATGTGGGTATCGTCCTGCTTTCATGTTGTTCTACGTGGGATCAGTTGACAAGTCAAGGGTTGCTGGTGACCCTGGTCACCGGATGCACCATTGTCGTTGCGCCGCCCCCAGTCATCTACGACGGAGCTCGTCCGACCGGACACCCGCCCGGCCCGAGCAGACAGTGAGGCCCCCGATGTCCAGCACGCCGACCGGGACCCGGATCTCCCCGGACGCCCTGACCGGAGCGACCGTCTTCACCGGGACCCCGGTGGTCCCAGGTGTGGCCGCCGGCCCGGTGGTGCGCCCGGTCGGGACCATCGAGCTGCCGCCGGCGGAGGGGCCGGTCGTCCCGGAGCAGCAGCGCGCGGCCGAGAAGGAACGGTTCACCTCGGCCGCCGACGCGGTGGCCGCGCGGCTGGCCGGCCGGGCTGCGGCGGCGACCGGCGTGAGCGCCGAGGTGCTGAACACCACGGCGCAGCTGGCCCGGGACCGTGGGCTGCTGTCGGCCGTGGAGCAGCGCATCGGCGACGGCGCCTCGGCGGAGGCCGCCACGGTGGGCGCCGCGGCGCAGTTCGTCGACCTCTTCGTCAGCCTCGGCGGGGTGATGGCCGAGCGGGCCACCGACGTCCGCGACGTCCGCGACCGGATCGTCGCCGAGCTCACCGGCCAGGGCGAGCCGGGGGTGCCGGCGCCGGAGACGCCGTCGGTGCTGCTCGCCGACGACCTCGCGCCGGCCGACACCGCCGGCCTGGACCCGTCCCGGATCATCGCGCTGGCCACCCGGCTGGGTGGGGCCACGAGCCACACCGCGATCATCGCCCGGCAGCTCGGGCTGCCCTGCGTGGTGGGCGTCGGCGGGCTCTCCGACGTCCCCGAGGGCGCGATGGTGCTGGTCGACGGCGAGCAGGGCACCGTCACCGTCGACCCCGACCCGGAGGAGGCCCGCACCCGGGTGGCCGCCGCGCAGGAGGCCGCTGCGGCGCTCGCCGGGTACCGCGGGCCGGGTACGACCCGCGACGGACACCCCGTCCAGGTGCTGGCCAACGTGCAGGACGGCGCCGGGGCGCGGGCCGCGGCGGCGGCGCACGCCGAGGGGGTCGGCCTGCTCCGCACCGAGCTCGCCTTCTTCGGCCGCACCGAGGAGCCGTCGATCGAGGAGCAGGCGGAGATCTACGCGGGCGTCTTCGCGGCCTTCCCCGAGGGCAAGGTCGTGCTCCGCACGCTGGACGCCGGCTCGGACAAGCCGCTGCCGTTCGCCACGCCGCCGAACGAGGCCAACCCGGCCCTCGGCGTCCGTGGGCTGCGCACCGCCCGCCGTGACCCCGGCTTGCTCACCCACCAGCTGGACGCGGTCGCCCAGGCGGCGAGCCGTACCGGTGCCGAGCCCTGGGTGATGGCCCCGATGGTGGCCACCGTGGCCGAGGCCGCGGAGTTCGCCGCCCAGGTGCGGGAGCGGGGCATGGTGCCGGGCGTCATGGTGGAGGTGCCCTCGGTCGCCGTGCTCGCCGACCGGTTCCTGGAACACCTGGACTTCCTGTCGATCGGCACCAACGACCTGTCGCAGTACACGCTCGCCGCCGACCGGCTCTCTGCCGACCTGGCCGACCTGACCGACCCGTGGCAGCCGGCGTTGCTGGCGCTGGTGCAGGCGACGGCGGCTGCCGGTCAGCGGGCGGGGAAGCCGGTGGGGGTCTGCGGCGAGGCGGCTGCCGACCCGATGCTCGCCTGCGTGCTGGTGGGCATGGGGATCAGCTCGCTGTCCTGCGCCGCCTCGTCGGTGGCCGGGGTGGGTGCGCGGCTGGCGACGGTGGACCTGGCCACCTGTCAGCGCGCTGCGGAGGCGGCACTCGCCGCAGCCGACCCCGCCTCCGCCCGCGCCGCCGTGCGTGAGGTGCTGCTCGCCGCCGACTGAGGTCCCCCGTGCTCGCCGGCCCGTGACGGGCCCGTGCAGAGGGGGAGAGCGCCCGCGCCCCGTCGGTCGAAGGTGACCGACGGGGCGCTGACGTCTCCAGGCATCGTCCTTCACCCTGCAGAGGTGACCGACTGCACTCCGTAGGTGCTGGACAAGTGGCGCGAAGATGACGGATCTATGGCCGCCACCCCCTTCGGGTGAAGATTCCATCGGAAGCTTTAGCGACACGGCCTTAGATCCGTTGGAATACCAGCCGCTACGCCTGATTTAATACACACGTAACACCCACTCAGGACCACCGAAAGAAGGCAGTGACATGAGCAGCGTGACCTCCAGCTGGCGTCAGCGTCGGCAGGCGTCGCGTACGCGGCGGGCAGTGGATGCCGCCGTCGCCCGCACCAGCAGCCCCGCGATGCGCGACGAGCTGCTGACCCTGGCCAACAGCAGCCAGTTCAACAACGTCCTGCGCTGAACACCCCCCGCTCTCGACGAAGAGGGCGGACGCAGGCACGCACCGTGACCCCGACTCCCCCTGGGAGCCGGGGTCCTCTGCTGTGTGGGGATGCTCTTGCGCACTTGTGCGTGCTCTCTCGGTCGTGCGCGACCCCGAGAGCGCGCGCAGCTGCGCAAGAGCCGCGCCGGCCCGCCTAGTCGCGGAGGCGGGACCGCAGGGCGGCCTGCTCCTCGGCGCCGAAGCCGTGCTGCTCCAGCCAGCCGACCGGGCCACCCCAGCGCTCGTCGAGCACCTCCAGCACCCGGCGCATCGATTCCGCCCGCGGGGTGTGGCTGGCGACGTCGCGCCGGGTCATGTCCTCGGCGTAGGTGGGGCTGCTGGCCAGCTTGGCGACGAGCGCGTCGATGATCTCGGCGGTCTGCGCGTAGTCGGCGATGATCGCCTCCGGCGTCACCCCGGCCACCGCGAGCGCCAGCGCGCAGACCACGCCGGTTCGGTCCTTGCCGGCGGCGCAGTGCACCACTGCAGCGCCGGGGCCGCCGGCGGCCAGTGACCGGACCGCGGCAAGCACGTTCTCCGTGCCGTCGGACAGGTACCCGAGGTAGGAGCGGACGGCGGGCGGCTCCCCCTCGTCCCCGGGCGCGACCTGGCGGGGGAGGAGCGACTCCGCCCAGTCGGCCGGCAGCTGCGCCCGGATCTCCTCGTCGCTCTCCTCGGCGGCGAAGACGTCGGTGCGCATCCCCCGCTCGGGCAGCAGGGTGAAGTGCCGGTGGGTGACCGTGTCCACGTCGCGCAGCGGGCTGCGCCCCTCGAGCAGGATCTCGGCGGTGGTGCGCAGGTCGACGACCTCGGTCAGCCCCACCTCCTCGACGAGCGCGGCGACGTCAGCTGCGCTGAGGGTCTGCAGGTTGTCGCTGCGCAGGATCCGACCGAACTGCGTCGTCCCGCCGTCGGTGGTGGGCAGCCCGCCCAGGTCACGGGTGTTCGTCGTCCCGTCCAGGTGCAGCCAGCGGTCGGTGCGGGTGGAGGTCACGCCCCCGACCGTACGACGTCAGCCGAGCGCCAGCAGCTCCCGGCACACCGCGAGCAGTCGCTGCCGCAGCCCCGCGCCGCGGTCGGCGAAGGCGCGCTGGGCGGCGCCGTACTCGGCCTTGCCCTCCGGCGTCTCCACGGCGACGGGTGCGTACCCGTGGCTCGTGAGGTCGTAGGGGGAGGCGCGCATGTCCAGCTCGCGGACGTCGGCGGCCAGCGCGAAGCAGTCGGCCAGCAGCTCACCGGGCACCGCCGGGCCGAGCTTGTACGCCCACTTGTAGAGGTCCATCGTGGCGTGCAGGCAGCCGGGCTGCTCCAGCTGCTGCTGGGTGTCCCGGGTGGGCCGGAGCGTGTTGCGCGGCTCGGCGGCGCGGGTGAAGAACCGGAACGCGTCGATGTGGCTGCACTGCACCCGGTGGGACTCGACGACGGCGTCGGTGCCGGCCTGCCCCAGCCGCAGCGGCAGCTGCTCGTGCCGCACCTCGCCCTCGCCGGGGCGGTAGAGCATCGCCCACTCGTGCATCCCGAAGCAGCCGAACTGGCCCGGCCTGCTGGCCGTCCCGGCCAGCAGGCCCTCCACCCAGCCGACCGACGCCCGCCGCTTGGCCAGGAACGCCGGGACGTCGAGCCCGACCCCGCGCACCGGCTCCCCCGCGGCGTCCCGGGCGTCGACCTCCGCGTAGAACGGCCAGCCCAGGCGCTCGGTGGCGGCCTCGCCGGTGAGCACGACCCCGACCCCGGGGTGCCACCGGCGCAGCCGGGCCGGCGTCTCGGAGTAGTAGGTGAAGAGGAAGTCCAGCACCGGGTGGGCGACCCCGGTGCGACGCCGCTCCTGGTACGGGGTCAGCCAGGTGTCCATCCGCTGCCGGTGGGCTCCGGCCCGGGCCGTCCACCTCGGCTCGGGCAGCACCGTCGGCGCGGGGGCGAGCACGGGGAGCACCGGCCCAGGGTAGGCGCGCACCCACACCCATGACACGTGTCACCGCCCGTCCGTGCACCGGCGGGCAGAAGTCGTGCGCCCAGGCACCTGTGCCGGCCGCGGAGTGGCAGCAACGTGGGGGATGCGTCCGACAGACCGGCCCGACGGCGGCCGGCGGCGCATCGAGGAGGTCGACCGTGCGCCCCAGCGCCCCACCAGTGTCCGCGCCCGTCGAGGCCGCTCCCGCGATCGAGGTGCGGGACCTGCGGCGCAGCTACGGCGACTTCGAGGCGGTGCGGGGCATCTCCTTCGAGGTCCGGCCGGGGGAGGTCTTCGCCCTGCTCGGCGTCAACGGGGCCGGCAAGACCTCGGCGCTGGAGGTGCTCGAGGGGCTGGCGCCGGCCGGCGGCGGCACCGTGCGGGTGCTCGGCGCCGACCCGGTGCGCGAGCGGGCCCGGGTGCGGCCACACCTGGGCGTGCTGCTGCAGGCCAGCGGCCTGCCCGGCGACCTCACCGTGGCCGAGACCCTGCAGGCCTGGGCCGGCACGCTCACCGACCCACGGCCGGTGCCCGAGGCGCTGGCGCAGGTGCAGCTGGCCCACCGGGCCGACGTCCGGGTGCGCAGCCTCTCCGGCGGCGAGCGTCGGCGGCTGGGCCTCGCGCTGGCCCTGCTCGGCCGGCCGCGGGTCGTCGTGCTGGACGAGCCGACCACCGGCCTGGACCCGGAGAGCAGGCGACAGGTCTGGGGGCTGGTCCGCGATCTGGTCGCCGACGGGGCTGCCGTGGTGCTCACCACCCACCACCTGGAGGAGGCCGAGGAGCTGGCCGACCGGGTGGCGGTGCTGCGGGACGGGCAGATCGTGCTCTCCGGCACGCAGGAGGAGATCGCCGAGACCCAGCCGGCCACCCTCCGCTTCACCCTCGACGAGGACGCGCCCGAGCTGCCGCGGCCGGCGGGCGTGCAGGTGGTCTCGCAGCGGCCACGGGTCGAGTGGCACACCCGCGCGCTCCAGCCGGTGCTGGCCGAGCTGCTCGCCTGGGCGGCGGAGCACCACGTCGTCCTCAGGGCGCTGGAGGCCCGGTCCGCCTCGCTGGAGCAGGCCTTCCTCGCCGTGGCCGCCGAGGCCCGCACCCCGTCCGCGTGACCCACCCAGCCGAGAGGACCCCTGCCATGACCACCACCCACGCCCCTGCCCCACCCACCGCGACGGCCCCGAGCCGGCTGCGTCGCGTCGCCGCCCTGGCCGGTGGCGAGCTGCGGCTGTTCCTGCGCAACCGGACCGCCGTCGTCAACTCGGGCCTGCTGCCGTTGCTCCTGGTGGCCGCTGTCCCGGCGCTCGGCATCGACGGCGACCTCCCACTGGGGCCTCGGCTGCTGGTCGCCGCCGTCGGCGTGACCCTGGTCTTCGTCACCTACTACAACCTGGTGATCACCTACGTCGCCCGGCGCGAGGAGCTGGTGCTGCAGCGCATGCGCACCGGGGAGCTGACCGGGCTGGAGGTGCTCGTCGGCACCGCCGTCCGCACCCTGCTGGTCACGCTCGGCCAGGTCGCGCTGGTCGCCGTGGGCGTGGTGGTGCTGGGGGAGTGGAGCGCGCCGGTCGAGTTCCTGCTCCCCGTGATCGCGCTGCTCGGCGGTGCGCTGCTGATGACCGTGCTCGCGGCGGCGAGCACGAGCTTCACCCGTTCGGCCGAGAGCGCCCAGGTCACCACCCTGCCGCTGGTCGTCGTCACCTCGGCGCTGTCCGGTCTGATCACCCCGCTCAGCGTCTTCCCCGAGCCGGTCGCCCTGGTGGCCCGGCTGATGCCGGTCACCCCCGTGGTCGAACTGCTGCAGCTCGGGCTGGCCGGCGTCACCTGGGACGGCGACCGCGTGGACGCCGCGGGCGCCTGGGCGGCCGCGCCGCTGCCGCTGGCCGTGCTGGCCGGCTGGCTGCTGATCGGGACGGTGGCCGCCACCCGGGGGTTCCGGTGGGCGCCGCGCCGGTGAGCAGTGGGCCGGTGAGCGCTGCGCGGATCGGCCGGTACGGCAGCATCACCGCCGTGCCGACCGTCTCGCGCTGGTGGAGCAGCCGGACGGCGCCCCAGCGGATCGACCTGTACACGCGCTGGTCCTTCTACGGGTGGATCGGCGGCGGGCTGCCGCTGTTCACCTTCGGCGTCCTGGGCTCGGTGACCGAGGTGGTCTCCCGGGCCGCGGTCGTCGCCTTCCTCGTCGGCACTTCGGTCACCACCGTCCTCGCGGTCGTGCTGGCCGCACGCGGACTGGAGGCACACCGGGTCGGTCGGGGAGTCTCGCCGATCCTCGTCGTGGCTGCCTTCGCGGCCGCCCTGGCCACCGGGGCGGCCGGGCTCTGGGCGTCCGCGGGAGACGGGGAGTACACCGAGGGGGCGCCGTGGGCGCTGGCGCTGCCCCTCGGCATGGTGCTCACCGCCTGCTCGACGGTCTGGGCCACTCGCCGGCTGGTACCCCCGGCCGCGGTGATCGGGGTGCTGGGCGGCGGGGTCGCCGCCTTCGTCGAGGGGGCGCCGCGGGGTCCGTCGGCCGCACTGGCCGCCCTCCTCGGCGTCACTGTCTGCGCCGTCGTCCTGGCCTGGCGGTTCTCGGTCTGGGTGCTCGACGTGGTGCTGGAGATGGACCGCACCCGCGGCGTGCAGTTGCAGCTGGCGGTGGCCGAGGAGCGGCTGCGGTTCGCCCGCGACCTGCACGACGTCATGGGCCGGAACCTCTCCGCGATCGCGGTGAAGAGCCAGCTGGCCGGGGAGTTGGTCCGCCGCTCCCGGCCGGAGGCGGCCGCGGAGGTGGCCGACATCAGCCGGATCGCCGAGGAGTCGCTGAAGGAGGTCCGGGAGGTGGTCCGTGGCTACCGCCGGACCGACCTCACCGGCGAGCTCGCCGGAGCCCGCTCCGTGCTGCGCGCGGCCGGCGTGGGCTGCACGGTGCAGGGTGAGGACGGCGCCGGCACCCTGCCCGAGCCCGTGCAGGCCGCGCTGGGCTGGGTGGTGCTGGAGGCGGTCACCAACGTGCTGCGGCACAGCGAGGCCGCCGAGTGCACGATCACGCTGGAGCGAGGGAGTGGAGAGGTGCGGCTGACCGTGAGCAACGACGGCGTCTCCGCCGAGCCGGGTGAGGGCAACGGCCTGACCGGGCTGCGGGAGCGACTGGCCGGTGCCGGCGGGACCCTGCACGCCGGCCGGGACGGCGACCGGTTCACCGTCACCGCCACGCTGCCCACCGGGGGCGCGGCATGATCCGGGTGCTGCTCGCCGACGACGAGAACCTGGTCCGCTCCGCCTTCGCCGCGCTGCTGGGCCTGGAGGACGACCTCGAGGTGGTCGCCCAGGCGTCGTCGGGGGCGGAGGCCCTGGCGATGGCCCGGGCGCACGCCCCGGACGTCGCCGTCCTGGACCTGCAGATGCCCGACCGGGACGGGATCAGCGTGGCCGGCGAGCTCAGCACGCTGCTGCCCGGCTGCGGGCTGGTCATCGTCACCGGGCACGGGCGGCCGGGCCACCTCAAGCGTGCCCTGGAGGCCGGGGTCCGGGGGTTCCTCCCCAAGACGGTCAGCGCCGCCGTGCTCAGCGACGTCGTGCGCACGGTGCACCGGGGCGGGCGCTACGTCGACCCGGAGCTGGCCGCCGAGGCGATCAGCGCCGGGGACAGCCCGCTGACGCCGCGCGAGGCCGACGTCCTGGAGCTGGCCGCCGGAGGTGCCCCCGTGGAGGAGATCGCCGCGCGGGCGCACCTGTCGCCGGGGACGGTCCGCAACCACCTGTCCGCGGCGTCGGCCAAGTTGGGTGCGCCGAACCGGCACGCCGCGGTGGACACGGCGCGCCGGCACGGCTGGATCTGACCCCGGCGCCGCCCCACCGCCCGCGAGCTCGAGCAGCGCCACCGCCCAGGTCAGTGCCCTGCCTGGCCGCCCGTGCCGACGGTGTCGCCGTCGGCGAGCCGGAGCAGGCGCAGTGCGAGCTGCACCTCCAGGGCCCGATCGGGGGCCGCCCAGTCCTTGCCGAGCAACCGGGCGACCCTGTCCAGCCGCTGGGTGACCGTGTTGACGTGGACCCGGAGCGCCTCCGCGGCGCGCGCGTGGCTGCCGCCGGCGTCGAACCAGGCCCGCAGGGTGGCGATCAGGTCGGTCCCGCGCCGGGCGTCGTAGTCGAGCAGGGGTGCCAGCGTCGCGCGGACGAAGGCCCCGACGTCCCGTTGGTCGCCGACCAACAGCCCGAAGAAGCCGAGCTCCTCGGCGCCGGCCGACTGGCCGCTGCGTCCGAGCGCGATCAGCGTGCTCACGCAGCGGCCCGCCTCGGTGGCGGCGGCGGCCAGCGCCTCGGGTCCGGTCGCCGGCCCCGCACCACCTGCGGTCACCACCCCGGCCGCCGAGCGCAGCTCGACGCGCACCGCCTCCGCTGCCACGCCGGCGGCGATGTCGGGCAGGCAGACGACGACCCGGCCGTCGTGCAGACCGGCGAGCCCGCCGCGGACGGCGGCCAGGTGCCCGGCGGCGGCGGCGGCCCGGGTCCGCGCGCCGTCAGCGACCTGGACGACCACCACGGCGTGCGGCCGGTCCAGGTCGGCGCCGAGTCGCCGGGCCCGCTCGCGCAGGCCGTCGGGGTCACGGCCCGGCGTGGTCAGCAACTCGCCGAGCAGCTCGCCGCGCACCCGGTGCTCGGCCTCGCCCGCGGAGCGCCGGATCAGCAGCAGCAGCGCGGTGACCAGCGCGGCGCGCTCGAGGATGCGCTGGTCGGAGTCCGAGAGCTCTTCCTCGCGGCACAGCACGAGGCCGCCGATCAGCTCGTTGTCGACCGTGACGGCGGCGGTCCACCAGTCGCTGTCCCGCACGGTGCGGCCGGTGGCGCGGGCCAGGCTGAGCGCGCCGGCGGGGTCGGGTGGCCCCGGATCGCCCCCGCTGGGGGTCGCCCGGCCGTCCTGGTCCAGCACGGTCAGCCGCCCGCCGAGCACCTCGGTGACCGCCACGGCGACCTCCTCCACGCCGCCGCCCCGCAGCACCAGGTCGATGAACCGGTCGTGCGCGCCGGCGGCGCGCTCGACCGAGGCGCTGTGCGCCCGCAGCTCGCGACTGGTGACCGAGAGCTCCTCGAGCGCCGCCCGCGTCTCCTCCAGCAGCCGGGCGTTGTCCAGGGCGATGGCCGCGTGCGCGGCGAGCGAGCCCAGCAGTGCGACCTCGGAGCGCTCGAAGGTGCGCTCGGTGCGGTCGGCGGCGTACAGCACCCCGATGACCTGCGACCCGCGGAGCAGCGGCACCCCCAGGATCGCGACCAGTCCCTCCTCGGCGACCCCGCCGTTGATGTCCTCGGTGTGCCGGAAACGGGTGTCGGTGAAGTAGCTGGCCGTCGCGTACGGGGCGGCGGTCTGGGCGACCAGGCCGCCGAGTCCTGCGCCCATCGGCAGCCGCAGCCCCTGGAACCAGGCCGAGACCGTCCCGTCGGTGACCCTCATGTAGGTGTCCCCGTGGGCGTCGTCGTTCAGCGTCAGGTACGCGGTGTCGGTGCCCAGCAGCTGGCGCGCCCGGTGGACGATCGCGGTCAGCACCGAGTCGACGCTGCGCAGCCGGGCCAGGTCGCCGGCGGTGTCGAACAGCGCCGACAGCTCCGCCTCTCGGCGACGGCGCGCCTGGAATGCCTCCCGCACCTGCAGGGCCAGCACCTTGGCCCGCTCCAGCTCGGCGATCTCGGCGGGCTGGGCTCCGGCGGCCCGGGCCTGCACCAGTGGTCGCTCGTACTCGATGGCCGCCGCGTCGCCGAGGAGCAGCTCCAGGAACTCGGCGGTGCCGCCGAGAGCCGGGCCGGGGATGACCGACGGGGAGTCGGGCGACGTCGTCACGACCGGCATTCTCGCCGGTCGGACGGTCAGTGGGCGGTCCACCCGCCGTCCATCACCAGGGAGCTGCCGGTCACCGACGTCGCGGCCGGTGAGCAGAGCCAGGCCACCGCGTCGGCCACCTCCTCGGGCTCGATCAGCCGCTTCAGGGCGGCCGGGGCGAGCATCACCTGCTCGACCACGTCGGCCTCGGTGAGCCCGTGGGCCCGGGCCTGGTCGGCGATCTGCCCCTCCACCAGCGGCGTCCGTACGTAGGCCGGGTTGACGCAGTTCGAGGTGACCCCGTGCTCGGCGCCCTCCAGGGCGATGACCTTGGACAACCCCTCGAGCCCGTGCTTGGCGGTCACATAGGCCGACTTGAACGGCGAGGCCCGCAGCCCGTGCACGGAACTGATGTTGACCACCCGGCCCCAGCCCCGCTCGTACATCGACGGCAGCGCACCCCGGACCAGCCGGAAGGGGGCCTCGACCATCAGCCGCAGGATGTAGCTGAACTGGTCGACCGGGAACTCGTGCAGCGGAGCGACGTGCTGCATGCCGGCGTTGTTCACCAGCACGTCGACGGCCAGGTCCAGTCGGTCGATCGCCGTCAGGTCGGAGAGATCGACGGCGACGGCGGTGCCGCCGACCTCGTCGGCCACCTGCTGTGCCGGCTCCCCGTCGCGGTCGACGACGACGACGTCCGCGCCCGCTGCGGACAGTCGCACGGCACACGCCCGCCCGATCCCCGAGGCGCCCCCGGTGACCATCGCGCGACGTCCGGACAGGGGCTCGGAGGAGGCCATGGCGGCGAGGCTAGGACGCCGACCGGTGCGCGCCCATGGCCGCCCGGCACACAGTCGACTCCCAGGGCGTGGTGTGGCGGTACATGAGACGTCCCTGTCCTCTGTGGTCCTGGACGGGTGCGGTTATGTCGGCCGCCCACATGAGCCAGGTCACTTTCTTCGGTGCTGAGCACATGGTGGGCATCGGGAGCCGGCCCTAGCGTCCACTGCGCCCGCTGACCGTCGGCGTCGACCGAGGAGTCCACATGTCCGCTCCACCGCTGGTGGCGGCGCCCGCCGTGCGCGGGGCAGGCGTGCCGACCACGTGCTCCCACCACGGGTCGTGGTGGTCACGGTTCCGTCGTGGACCCATGGCACGCCGCGACATGGATCACAGTCCGCCGTCGACTGCGCAGCGCCCGGTGAAGTGCCCTGTCGCCGACCGGCACGACCCGACGCCCGACCTCGGTCACGGGCTCCGGTCGGCCCACCCAGAGAGGAGCTGTCCGTGCTGAGCATCGACGCTCTCCACGTGACCTATGGCGGTGCCGTGCAGGCCCTCCGCGGTGTGTCGATGGAGATCCCCGACGGCGAGGTCGTTGCCGTCCTGGGCAGCAACGGGGCCGGCAAGAGCACGTTGCTCCGCGCCATCTCGGGCACCCTGCGCCTGCACCGGGGCCGGGTCGACTCCGGGTCGGTCCGCTTCGGTGACGACCAGCTGAGCGGTCGCGACCCGGCGCAGACGGTGCGGATGGGGCTGGTCCAGGTGCCGGAGGGGCGGCGCATCTTCGGCCGGCTGACCGTCGAGGAGAACCTCCGGGCCGGCGGGATGGGCAACCGGGACAAGGCGGCCAAGGCCCGGGCGCGGGACCGGGTGTACGAGCTGTTCCCGGTGCTGCAGGAGCGCAGCGGCCAGCGCGGCGCCCTGCTGTCCGGCGGCGAGCAGCAGATGCTCGCCATCGGCCGGGCACTGATGGCCAGCCCGAAGGTGCTCCTGCTCGACGAGCCGTCGCTGGGGCTGGCCCCGCGCATCATCGGGCAGATCGGCGAGGTCATCGCCGAGATCAACCGGCAGGGCACCTCGGTGCTGCTCGTCGAGCAGAACGCCACGATGGCGCTGGGGGTCGCCGATCGGGCCTACGTCCTCGATGTGGGCGAGGTGTCGCTGTCCGGCCCGGCCGCGGAGCTGTCCCGCTCCGACGAGGTGCAGCGGCTCTACCTCGGGCACGGCAGCGACGAGACGGCCGCCGTCACCGCCTCGGCTCCGCGCCGCACCCTCTCCCGGTGGACCGCGTGACCGCGCCGGCCGACGCCGGGCGGGGCACCTCGACCGACGTCCCGCCGGTGGAGGTGGAGAACGTCACCGTCCGGTTCGGGGCCATCACCGCGCTGTCCGACGTCTCCTTCACCGTCGCCCCCGGCACCATCCACGCCGTCATCGGGCCCAACGGTGCAGGCAAGTCGACGATGTTCAACGTCCTGTCCGGGGTGTACCAGGCAGATGAGGGCCAGGTCCGGTTCGGCGAGCACCGGCTGGACCAGATGCGGCCGTTCCGGATCGCCGGCATCGGCGTCGCCCGGGCGTTCCAGAACATCGCCCTGTCCGCCACGCAGTCGGTCGCGGAGAACCTGATGCTCGGCCGGCACCACCTGACCAAGGCCGGGTTCATCGCCGCCGGCCTGCGGCTGCCGCGAGCCACCCGGGAGGGGAAGCGACACGGTGAGCGGGTGGCGGAGATCGCCGAGTTCCTCGAGCTGGGCGACAAGCTGCACACGCCGGTCGGGGTGCTGTCCTACGGCGACCAGAAGCGGGTGGAGGTGGCCCGGGCGCTGTGCACCGAGCCGCGGTTGCTGCTGCTCGACGAGCCGGTGGCCGGCATGAACGCGGAGGAGACCGGCCGCATGGCCGAGTCGATCCGCGAGATCCGGACAGCGCTGGGCATCTCGATCATCCTCGTCGAACACGACATGGGCATGGTCATGTCCTTGGCCGACCGGATCACCGTGCTCGACTTCGGCCGCCGGATCGCCGACGGCACACCGGCCGAGGTACAGGCCAACCCGGAGGTCATCCGGGCGTACCTGGGCTCCGGCGACGAGATCGACCCCTCCGACGCCGCTGCCGCCCACGGTGCCAGCAGCCACCCCTCCGACACGTCAGGGACCCGCTCGTGACCCAATTCCTGTCGCTGCTGCTCAACGGCATCTCGTTGGGCGTGCTGTACGCCCTCATCGCCATGGGGTTCGTGATCATCTTCAAGGCCAGCGAGGTCGTGAGCTTCATGCACGGCTCCCTGCTGCTCCTGGGGGCCTACTCCATCGCGAGGCTGTCCGGGCCGCTCGGCTTCTTCCCCGCCATCCTCGTCGGGATGCTGATCACCGCGACCGCGGCGTTCATCGTGGAGCGGCTGATCATCAACCGGTTGCGGGGAGCGCCGGTGATCAGCCTGGCCATCGTCACCATCGGCGTCGACATCATCCTGCTCACCGAGCTGATCCGGCGGCTGGGCTCGGACATCCTCAACGTCCCGCACCCGTGGGGCGGGGAGTCCTTCCGGATCGGCAACGTCGGCCTCAGTCAGAACCGGCTGATCGCGATCCTCGTCGCGGCGGTGCTCATCGCACTGTTCTTCGCGGCCTTCAAGTACTCCAACTGGGGCATCGCGATGCGCGCGTCGGCGGAGGACGGCGAGACCGCGGCGCTGATGGGGATCCGGCAGGGTCAGGTGTCCGCGCTGGCGTGGGTCGTCGCCGGTGTGCTGGCCGCCGTCGCGGCGTTGTTCCTCGTCGGATCACCCACCCCCGGCGTCACCCCCGCGGCGTACGCGGTGGCGCTGCGGGCCTTCCCGGCTGCCATCCTCGGCGGGCTGGACTCCGTCGGCGGTGCGCTGGTCGGCGGGCTGCTGATCGGGATCGCCGAGGCGCTGGCCGCCGGGTACCAGGACCAGCTGCTGTTCCTCGGCCGCGGCTTCAGCGCCGTCGTCCCCTTCATCGTGATGATCGCGGTGCTGCTCTTCCGGCCGTCCGGGCTCTTCGGGACCAGGGAGCTGACCCGTGTCTGAATCGACCGCCACGGCCGCGCGCGGATCGACCGCCAGCACGGCCAGGCCTGCTGCGGCGGGGCCGTCGCAGGGCCGCAGGCTGCTGCGGCCGCTGCTGCTGGTCGCGCTGCTGGTCGTGCTGCTGCTGCTCCCGCTGTACGTCGAGGAGTTCTGGCTGCGGACCGGGTTCGCGGCGTTCGGCGCGATCGTCGGTGCCATCGGCCTGAACCTGCTGGTCGGGAACACCGGTCAGCTCTCGCTGGCCCATGCCTTCTTCCTCGCCGTCGGTGCGGTCAGCTACGTCTACGTGTCCGGCGAACCGGGTGGGCTCGGGGTCGCGGAGTTGAGCGGGCTCGGGCTGCCGCCGGTCGTCGGGATGATCGTGGGGGTCCTCCTGGCCGGACTCGCCGGGCTGGTCTTCAGCCCGCTCGCGGCCCGGCTGCGCGGCATCTACCTCGGTGTCGCATCGCTGGCCCTGGTGTTCATCGGCGTCCACGTCCTGAACGCGTGGACCTCGGTCACGGGCGGCTTCAACGGCCGTGCGGCGCCGGAGTTCGCCCTGTTCGGCTTCACGTTCGCGAGCCGGGACCCGGAGCTCTACGTCCTCGGTGTCCCGTTCCGGGAGTCCGAGCGGCTGTGGTACCTCGGGCTCGTGCTGGCCATCGCCGCCTACCTCTTCGCCCGCAACCTGCTGCGCAGCCGGCCCGGCCGAGCACTGCAGACCCTGCGGGACAGCGAGGTGGCGGCCTCGGTGATGGGCGTCAACGTCCAGGGCTACAAGGCGCGCATCTTCCTGGTCAGCTCGATGTACGCCGGGCTGGCGGGCGTGATGTACGCGTTGTCCATCGGCAGCATCGCACCGGAGTCCTTCGGCCTCGAGGTGTCGATCCTCTACCTCGCCATGATCGTGCTCGGCGGGCTGGGCTCGGTGAACGGCGCGGTACTCGGGGCGCTGTTCGTCAGCGCGCTGCCGCTGGTCTTCCAGCGCTACGCCGACGTCATCCCGTTCGTGGGCGGGCGAGGCGAGGGCGGGCTCGCCGCCGGCGAGGCAGCGCGCTTCCTCTTCGGCACGGCGATCGTCCTGGTCATCCTCTTCGAACCCGCCGGCCTCGCCGGGATCGCCAGACGCGTGACCGGCCGTGGCCGTCGCCGTCCCGGCGGCCGCGTCACCGAGAGCGCGCCCGACACCTCCAGCCGTTCCACCAGCCCTGTCCCGTCAGAGAAACCAGCCCAAGGGAGCACGACGTGAGACTGAGCAATCGTTCGACCGGTGCCACGATGCTCGCCGCCGCCCTGGCGGTGGCGGCCAGCGGCTGCAGCACCAAGGCCCCGGAGAGCTCCGGTGGCGGCGGGAGCGGCGAAGGCGGGGCGGCGGCCAGTGACGTCATCACCGACGTCGGCATCGAGGGGAACACCATCACCCTCGGCGTCCTCACCGACCTGACCGGCGTCTTCGCCGCGCTCGGCCAGGACATCACCAACGCCAACTCGCTGTTCTGGGAGAACAACCAGGTCTGCGACACCTACGACGTCGAGCTCGACGTCCAGGACACCGGCTACGTCCCGCAGCAGGGCGTCCAGCTGTACAGCGGCATGCAGGACAGCATCCTGGCGATGCAGCAGACGATCGGGTCGCCGATCAACACCGCACTGGCGCCGGAGTACGAGTCCGACCAGATCGTCAACTTCCCCTCCGCCTGGTCCAAGACCCTCACCGAGATCCCCGGCACCGGCGTCGTCGGTGCCACGTACGACGTCGAGATCGCCAACGGCTACGACTACCTGTTCCAGGAGGGCCTGCTGAAGGAGGGCGACACCGTCGGCCACATCTACTTCGAGGGCGAGTACGGCGCCAACGGGCTGGCCGGG
>NZ_JAAKGN010000279.1:0-2821 GCF_011039295.1 Modestobacter sp. KNN46-3
CTCGAAGGAGCGCCAGGCGAACGCGATGCTCGAGCCCGGGTCGTTGTAGGCCTGGGCCAGCTGCTGGCAGACGGTCACCGCGCCGCAGCCGGTGGCCACCTGCGCCGGCTCGACGCCGTACCGCTCGGCCAGGGCCCGGGTGAGGACGGCGGCACCGTTGTCCGGGTACCGGTTCGTCTCCCCCGCGGTCGCGGCGATCGCCTGGACGACCGCCGGCAGCGGCGGGAAGGCCACCTCGTTGCTGGCCAGCTTCACGGCGCGGTCGACGCCGATCTCACGGGCCAGGTCGGCGGGGTTGCGGCCGGGTCGGTAGACCGGCATGGCGGCCACGGCAGGGCGGGCGCTGACCACGGGCTACTCCTCCTCGGTCGGACCGGAGGTCGTCCGGGCCACTCA
This sequence comes from Modestobacter sp. KNN46-3, assembly GCF_011039295.1. Classification (NCBI taxonomy): domain Bacteria; kingdom Bacillati; phylum Actinomycetota; class Actinomycetes; order Geodermatophilales; family Geodermatophilaceae; genus Modestobacter; species Modestobacter sp. KNN46-3. The sequence continues at coordinate 397 of NZ_JAAKGN010000279.1, forward strand.
CTAGGGTTGGCGGCATGCGCGTACTCGTCACCGGTGGGGCCGGCTACATCGGCAGCGTAGTCACGGCGGCCCTGCTCGATGGCGGCCACGAGGTCACGGTGCTCGACGACCTGTCGACCGGCCACGAGGACGCCGTCCCCGCCGGCGCCCGCTTCGTGCAGGCCTCGCTGCACGACTCCGCGCCCGTGCTGGCCGACGTCCGGCCCGAGGCGGTGCTGCACTTCGCGGCCAAGAGCCTGGTCGCGCAGAGCCAGGTCGAGCCGGAGGTCTACTGGCACTCCAACGTCGGCGGCTCGCTGGCGCTGCTCGAGGCCATGCGCGCGGTCGACTGCCGGCGGATCGTCTTCTCCTCGACCGCGGCCACCTACGGCGAGCCCGACCAGGTGCCGATCCCCGAGGACGCCCCGACCCGGCCGACCAACACCTACGGGGCCAGCAAGCTCGCCGTCGACACGATGCTGACCTCCTACGCGGTGGCCCACTCGTTCGCCGCGGTCAGCCTGCGGTACTTCAACGTCGGCGGCGCGGCGTACGGCGTCGGCGAGCGGCACGCCACCGAGACCCACCTGATCCCGATCGCGCTGCAGGTGGCCGCGGGCACCCGCGAGGCGCTCACCGTCTTCGGCACGGACTACCCGACCCCCGACGGCACCTGCATCCGCGACTACGTGCACGTCAAGGACCTGGCCGCGGCCCACCTGCTGGCGCTGCCCGCCCCCGCACCGGGTGAGCACCGCATCTACAACCTGGGCAGCGGCACCGGCTTCTCGGTGCAGGAGATGGTCGACGCCGTCCGCAGCGTCACCGGGCACCCGCTGCCGGTCGTCGTCGGCGACCGGCGGCCCGGGGACCCGGCGCGGCTGGTGGCCAGCTCGGCCCGGATCCAGGACGAGCTCGGCTGGGCACCGCAGCACACCGACCTGCGCGAGATCGTCTCCGACGCCTGGGCGTTCGCGCAGGCACGCAGCGCCTGAGCCCCGTCGTCAGCCGGCCGTGGCTTCCGCGGCGGCGTCGCTGCCGTCGTCCTGCTGCGGTGCGGCGCTGACGCTGATCCGGGCGATCCGGCGGCCGTCGAGCTCGAGCACCGTCAGGGTGCGCTCCTCGACCGTCACGGTGTCCCCCAGGACCGGGAGACGCCCCAGCTCGGCGAGGACGTACCCGGCGACCGTCTCGTACGGGCCCTCGGGGAGGTGCAACCCCGTCGCGCCGGCGAAGTCGTCGAGGTTGAGCAGCCCGTCGACCTCGTGCGGCCCCTCGGCCGGCTCCTCGGAGTCCGGCGTGACGTCCTCGTCGTACTCGTCGTAGATGTCGCCGATGACCTCCTCGATGAGGTCCTCCAGGGTGACGATCCCGTCGGTGCCGCCGTACTCGTCGACCACGATCGCGAAGTGCCGGTTCTCCTTGCGCATCCCCGACAGGGCAGTCAGCACGCCGGCGGTGCCCGGCAGCTGCTTCACCTCGCGGGCGAGGTCGCCCACGGTCGCCGCCCGCCCGGCTGGGTGCGTGGGCAGGAAGAGGTCGCGCACGTGCACGAAGCCCACGACGTCGTCCTCGTTGCGGCCCACGACCGGGTAGCGGGACCAACTGGAGTCCGCGACCTGCTTGGCCGCGCGACTGGCGGTCATGCTGGACTCCAGGAAGTGGACCTCGGTCCGGGGGGTCATCACCTCGCGCACCTCGCGGTCGCCGGCCCGGAAGACCTCGTCGATCAGCCGGCGCTCGTCGCTGGACAGCGACTCGTGCGCGGCGACCAGGTCACGCAGCTCCTCCTGGCTGATCGACTCCCCGCTCGCCCGCGGGTCACCGCCCAGCAGGCGGACCAGTACGTTCGTGGACTTCGACAGCAGCCAGATGATCGGCCGGAACAGCTTGGCGATGGCGTTGAGCGGGGCGGCCACCACCAGCGAGAAGCCCTCGGCCCGCTGCAGGGCCAGCCGCTTGGGGGTCAGTTCGCCGACGACCAGCGACAGGTAGCTGATCGCGATGGTGACGGCGACGAAGGACAGCGGGTCGGCCACACCGGGCTGCACCCCCCAACCGATCAGGACGTCGCCGAGCGGCCCGGACAGGGTGCTGGCGCCGAACGCGGCGGAGAAGAAGCCGGCCAGCGTGACGCCGACCTGGACGGAGGCGAGGAACTGGTTGGGGTCGGCGAGCAGCTTGTTCAGCGCCTGCCCGCGCCGGCCGGTCTCGGCCAGGGCGCGGACCTGGGACTCGCGGAGGGACACCAGCGCGATCTCGGCGCCGGAGAACGCGCCGCCGACCAGCACGAAGGCGAAGACCATGACGATGTTGAGCCAGACGTCGCTCACGGGCGGCGCGTTCCTCCAGAGATGGTCTCGACGGGACTGTCCCGCGACCGACCACGGTAGTGGCTGCGCCGGCCCGCCGATCCGCGACGACCACCTCTGCTCCCCGCCCGGGG
>NZ_JAAKGN010000280.1:0-2703 GCF_011039295.1 Modestobacter sp. KNN46-3
ATCCCGCCGAACCCGCCGACCGCGACCATCCAGCCCCCGGCCAGCGAGGCGATGTGCAGCCCGTGCCCGCTGTTGCCGTGCAGGTTCTGCAGGTCGGTCAGGGCCGCCTCGCCCCAGTAGTCGTGCGCGAGGTCCAGGTGCCCCGTCTCGGCGGCGATCACCGCCTGCACCGCGGCCGACAGGGAGGAGTCCCGCACCGTCCGCGCCTCGTAGTAGGCGAAGTCGGCGATCTTCTCCTCGAGCGTGAAGGCGTCCCCCCGCAGGTGCAGCGCCATCACCAGGTCGGCCTGCTTCACGACCTGCTTGCGGTAGATGTCGAAGTAGGGGAAGTGCAGCAGCAGCGGGTACTGGTCGGGCCGGGTGCCCTCGTAGTCCCACTCCTCGTGGTGGGTGAACCCCTCGGACTGCTCGTGCACCCCGAGGTCGGCGTTGAACGGCACCCGCATGCCGTCCGCGGCGCGGGCCCACAGCTCCAGCTCGTCCGCGCCCACCTGCAGCCGCGCCGCGGTGTCGGGCTGGCGGTGGGCGGCCGCGACCGCCTCCCGCAGGTTCCGCTGCGCCATCAGGTTCGTGTAGACGTTGTTGTCCACGACGGCGGTGTACTCGTCGGGCCCGGTGACACCGTCGATCCGGAAGCCCCGACCGTCGTCGAAGTGGCCGAGCGAGGCCCACAGCCGGGCCGTCTCGACCAGCAGTTCGGTGCCGTAGTCGCGGTCGAACTCGTCGTCCAGGGTGGCCGCGGTGTACCGGGCGACGGCGTCGGCGATGTCGGCGTTGATGTGGAAGGCCGCCGTCCCGGCCGGCCAGTAGCCCGACGTCTCCTCCCCGCGGATGGTCCGCCACGGGAACGCGGCGCCGGTGTGGCCGAGCACGCGGGCCCGCTCGCGGGCCAGGTCCAGGGTCGAGTGCCGCCACAGCAGCGCATCGCGCACGGCTCCGGGCGCGGTGTAGGTGAGCACGGGCAGCACGTAGGTCTCGGTGTCCCAGAACGTGTGGCCGTCGTACCCGTCACCGGTCAGCCCCTTGGCCGGGATCGGCTGCCGCTCGGCGCGCAGGCCCGCCTGCAGGACGTGGAACATGCCGACCCGCACCGCCTGCTGGAGCTCGTCGTCACCCTCCACCTCGACGTCGGCCTCGTCCCAGTGCCGGTCCAGCAACTCGCGTTGTTCCCGCACCAGCCGGTTCCAGCCGGCCAGCTTCGCCGTGGCCAGCGCCCCCTCCACCTGGTCCCGGACGGCGGCCGACGAGCGGCGGCTGGACCAGCCGTAGGCGAGGTACTTCACCAGCCGCAGCTTCGAGCCGGCCGGCAGCCGGGCGGCCAGGGTGTAGCGGGCCAGGTCCGGGGAGACCTCCAGGTCCTCGGTGGCCGAGTCGGGGACGTCGACCTCGTGGTCCATCCCGGCGGCCATCCGCAGCCGGCTGCGGGCGGTCTGGTGCACCAGGACGGCGTGCCGGCCGCGACCCACGTGCAGCTCCGACTCCAGCGGCCGGGTCATCGCCGAGGCGGCGCGGGGGTCGCCGGACTGGGACGTGGTCACGAACTCGTTGGCCAGCAGGTCCGACTGCAGGGCGATGTAGAGGTCGCCCTGGTCGTCGGTGCACTCGACGGTGTACTCGATGGCGGCGATCGACCGCCGGGTCAGCGAGACCAGCCGGGTGCTGGTGACCCGCACCTGGCGCCCGCTGGGCCCGCGCCACTCGGTGTTGCGGCGCAGCAGCCCGTTGCGCAGGTCCAGCGTCCGGCGGTGGTCGATGACGTCGCCGTACTGCAGGTCCAGCGGGGTGTCCCCGACCAGCAGCCGGATCAGCTTGCCGTCGGTCACGTTGACCACGGTCTGGCCCTGCTCCGGGAAGCCGTAGCCGGCCTCGGCGTAGGGCATCGGCCGCTCCTCGAAGAAGCCGTTGAGGTAGGTGCCGGGGACGATGACCGGCTCGCCCTCGTCGAGCGTGCCGCGCATCCCGATGTGCCCGTTGGCCAGGGCGAACACCGACTCGTGGACCCCCAGGGAGGCCAGGTCGACGCCGACCTCGGTCAGCGACCACGGCTCGACCAGGAAGTGCGCGCGCCCCTCCGTCACGGGGTCTCCCCCAGGAGCTGGTCCAGGTCGGTGACGACGACGTCGGCGCCGCGCTCGCGCAGCCCGTCGGCCTGGCCCACCCGGTCGACCCCGACGACGTAGCCGAACCCACCGGCCCGCCCGGCGGCGACCCCGGAGAGGGCGTCCTCGAAGACCGCGGCCTGCGCCGGCTCGACGCCGAGGGCCCGTGCGCCGGCCAGGAAGGTGTCCGGGGCCGGCTTGCCGCGCAGCCCCTCGGTGGCGGCGACCACGCCGTCGACCCGGGCGTCGATGAGGTCGGCGAACCCGGCGACCGCGACCACGTGCTCCCCGTTGGCCGACGCCGTGACGACGGCGGTGGCCAGGCCGGCGTCCCGCGCCGCCCGCAGGTACCGCATCGAGCCCTCGTAGACCTGCACGCCGTGCTCGTCCAGCTCGGCCATGATCAGCTCGTTCTTCCGCGTCGCGACGCCGGCCACGGTGGGCGCGTCGGCGAGGTCGTCGTCGCTGCCCTCGGGCAGGGTGATCCCCCGGCTGGTCAGGAAGTCACGGACGCCGTCCTTGCGCGGCTTGCCGTCGACGTACTGGTTGTAGTCGTCGGCGCTGAACTCCGCCGCCCCCGGGTCGCGGCTGCGCAGGAACTCGT
>NZ_JAAKGN010000281.1:0-2593 GCF_011039295.1 Modestobacter sp. KNN46-3
GTCGGAGCCGCCCTCGTCCAGGACCCGGGCGATCTCGGCGACGGCGGCCTTCTTGCGGTAGAACGCGTCGGTCCCCGGGGCGCCGGAGCCGCTGATGGAGACGTGGTGGACGGCCGGGCTGCGCACGAGCTCGGGGTCGTCGGCGGCGTGGAGGTGGGGGGTGTGGCGGTTGCCTGACATGGTGTTCTCCTCGTTCCTGGTGCTCGGTCGGGATCGGTGACGGGGCGAGTGCTGACCCATGAGCGGGGGCAGCTGATCGGGAGCGGGGGAGACGGTCCGCTCGGCACCCCTCACGCCGCGGAGGTGTCCCGGCCGACAGGTCGGCAGGTGAGCGAGCGGTGGGAGTGCGGGTGCCGGTCAGGCGCTGAAGCCGCCGTCGACGTCGAGGGAAGCGCCGTTGAGGTAGGCAGCCTCGTCGCTGGCGACGTACGCCACGAAGGAGGCCACTTCGGCGACGGTCCCGAACCATCCGATCGGGATGAGCGACCGGAGGGTGTCCCCGGCCGGGCCGTCGGCGGGGTTGGCGTCGGTGTCGACCGGGCCGGGCTGCACGTTGTTGACCGTGATCCCCCGGGGGCCGAGTTCGCGCGCCAGGCCGCGGACGAGGCTCGCGACGGCGCCCTTGGTCATCCCGTAGGTCGAGGATGCAGCGTGGGGCAGGTGGTGGGCGCTGACGCTGCCGATCGTGATGATCCGGCCGCCCGAGGCCATCACCGGGGCGCTGAACCGCAGCAGGTCGATGGTCCCTCGGATGTTGACGTCGATCATCCGGTCGATCTCGTCGTCGCTCAGGTCGGTGACGTGCTTGATGGTCCCGCCGCCGGCATTGCTCACGACGATGTCCAGGCGACCGTTGCGCTCCAGGACCGTGTCGACGAGCTGTCGCACCTGTGCCCGGTCGCCGCTGTTCGCCGCGATCGCGCTCGCGCGGTCACCCGAGGACCTGACGTCGGCGACGAGGGCGTCGGCGTCGGCCGCTGCCGACGCGTAGGTGAAGAAGACGTGGGCACCCTCGGCGGCCAGGCGCGTGACGATGCCGGCGCCGATGCCCCGAGCACCTCCGGTGACCAAGGCGGTCTTGCCGGCGTGCCGGCCGGGGTGCACCGTCCCGGCACGGGTGGGGCGTTGGGTCGACGTGGTGTCCAGCTTGTCAGGAGTCATGGTCGACGGGCCTCATTCGATGGGTCGGTCGGGGGATGGGGGGCACCGGTCGCTGCCGACAGTCCGGTGCAAGAGCTCGACACGGTGCCGCTGCGGGTCTGCTCGACGTCGGTGACGAGCTCGGCACGCGGCGCGGGCGCGAGGCCACGGAGTCGCCGCCGCAGGGCGGGCGGCCGATGGACCACCGGCTGCTCGCCCTGCGGCGACATCGACTCAGGAGTGGTCCGTCGCGGCGGCGGCCTTCTCGATCACCTTCGCCACCGCGGAGGGGTGGCGGGTCATCGCGAGGTGTCCGGCCTTCACCGTGGTGAGCTCCGCGCCGGCGCGGGACGCCATGCGCTCCTGCAGCTCCAGCGGGATGGAGCCGTCCTCGGTCCCCGCGACGTACCACGAGGGGAGCGACGTCCACGCGGGCTCGTTGGCCGCCACCTCGTTCACCGCACTGAACGTGATCGGGCGCTGCCGGGCGTAGAGGTCGTCCCGCTCCTTGCGCGGGAGCCCGTTGGCGAACGTGGCGTGGAAGGCGGCCTCCTGCAGGTACAGGTCCGCATCACCCTCCGGCGCTCCCGGGTAGGGCACCATGTCGAACAGGGCCGACGGGTCGACGGGGCCCGCACTGGAGAGCAGGGCCAGCAGGCTTTCGCCCTTCTCCGGCACGAAGGCGTCGACGTAGACGAGGGCGCGCACGTCAGGGTCGCTGGTCGCGGCCTCGGTGATCACTGCGCCGCCGTAGGAGTGGCCGACGAGGACCACCGGGCCGCTCGTCCGGTGCTGCAGGAACGAGGCCAACGCTGCGCTGTCGTCGCTGAGCGACCGCAGTGGGTTGGCGAAGTCGAGGACCGGGTAGCCGCGCTGCTGCAGCCGCTGCTGGACGTCGCTGAAGGACCCCGCGTCCGTCCAGGCGCCGTGCACGATGACGACCGTGGGCTTGTCGTGGCCGCCGCCGGCGCTGGCGGGGCCGGCGAGCCCGAGGATCGCCAGGAGCGAGGTGATGACGCCCGCCACCACTGCGGTGAACCCACGACGACGGCCACGAGTGGCGGTGTGCAGGAGGTCACCCACCGTCCGACGGTGGTGGCCTCGATCGAGGCGGGGACGTCGCCGCGGGGGCTCGGCTGCGTCGCTGGTGGTGGTGGCGGTCCGCCCGTTGACAGCGGTGTTCTGCTCGGTGCCCGACATGTCGGTCTCCTCGTGGTGGCCCGCCGCTCCGGAGCGGATCAGCAGGCTCGGTGTGCCGGATGGCACGGCCGACTGTGCGCGCCTCCTCTCGCCCGGCCCAGGGTGCATCGCACCTAGGGCAGGGCACAGTGGCGTCCACCAAGGTGGTGTGCGACGGCCCCGGTGACCAGCGGGCCCTCCACATAGAGGCGGCCACCGCGTGATCTTCTGGATGACCTACCACAGTCCTTCAGGAGAGCTACGCGATGACCGC
>NZ_JAAKGN010000282.1:0-2245 GCF_011039295.1 Modestobacter sp. KNN46-3
GGCGCTCCCGGGCCGATCGTGTCGGTGGCCGCACCGGTGCACGACGCGCAGGGCACCGTGGTCGCCGCGCTGTCGGTGCTGGTGCCCGCGGAGAACGCCGAACCACGACTGCTCGGCCCAGCCGTGCGCACGGCGGCGCGGGGCATCTCCCGCGGCCTCGGCCCCTGGCGGGCACCCGGGACACCCTGATCCAACTCGTCTGCCATTGGCCGGCAGCGGTGCTGAGCACGGTGAGCGGCGTCACGCATGCTCGCGGGACGTCGATCAACGAGGAGCGCCGCGCCTGCCCGTGTGGCACGGCCTCCCGACACCGCTGGAGGCCCACCGCATGACCCAGTTCCCGGACGGCTTCCTGTGGGGCACCGCCACCGCCGCGCACCAGGTCGAGGGCGGCAACGTCAACAACGACCACTGGGAGATGGAGCACGCCCCGCACTCCCCGTTCGCCGAGTCCAGCGGCGACGCGTGCGACTCCTGGAACCGGTGGGAGGCCGACCTCGACCTGGTGGCCGGGGCCGGGCTGGACACCTACCGGTTCAGCCTGGAGTGGAGCCGGATCGAACCGGCCGAGGGCGAGCTCTCCCGCTCGGCCCTGGACCACTACCGGCGCATCGTGGACGGTTGCCGTGACCGCGGGCTGACCCCGATCGTCACGCTGGTCCACTTCACGATGCCGCGCTGGATGATGCACGACGGCGGCTGGACCGGGCCGAAGGCCGGTGACAGGGTCGCCCGGTTCACCGAGCTGGCCCTGCCTGTGGTCGAGCACGCCGAGTACGTGCTCACGCTCAACGAGCCGAACCTGATGGCGGTCCAGCCGGTGATCGGTGCGATGGCCCGGCGGGGCGAGCCGATCCACGGTCTGCCGGCACCCGACCAGGGTGTCGCCGAGGCGCTGATCGGGCTGCACGGCCGCAGCGCGGAGGTACTGCGGGGTGCCGGTGCCCCGCCGTCCGGCATGTCGCTGGTCGGCCTGGAGTACGTCGACGAGGGCGGTGGCCAGGAGCACCTGCAGGCCGCGCGCGCGGCGATGATGAACCAGTTCCTCCGGGCCGCGGCCGGCGACGACGTCGTGGGGCTGCAGATCTACACCGCTCAGCGGTTCGGCCCCGACGGCCTGATCGCCCCGCCGGCCGACCGGCAGACGCTGGCCCACGGCATGGAGCGCCGCCCGGAGGCCCTCGGCGCCGCGATCCGGTACGCCTCCTCGGTGCTGCCGGAGACCCCGCTGTTGGTCACCGAGAACGGCATCGCCACCGCCGACGACTCCGACCGGATCGCCTTCACCACCGACGCCCTGCAGGGCCTGGCCGAGGCGATCGCGGACGGTGCCGACGTCCGGGGCTACGTGCACTGGAGCCTGCTGGACAACTTCGAGTGGATGCTCGGCTTCGCCCCCACCTTCGGCCTGGTCGCCGTCGACCGGCAGACCTTCGCGCGCACGCCGAAGCCCAGCCTGGCCTGGCTGGGCGAGGTCGCGAAGCGCAACGGCCTGGCCTGACCCCCGATCTCCCTGCCGGCCAATGGCACGGCCGGGGACGTGGTGACGACGGTCACCGATGCTCGACCAGTCAACGCCGACCTGAACCGGGAGCACCCATGAGCTTCGAGTACCTGATCGACCCCGCCAAGGGCCCGCAGTGGCAGGGCCTGCTGCCCGGCGAGCCGCAGCCTTACGTGCTCCGCAAGGGCGAGGGCGAGCACGCCAAGCTCTTCGGCGACGTGTTCACCGTGCTGCTCTCCGGGGACGAGACGCAGGGTCAGTTCGGCATCGTCACCGCCGACTCCCCGGCCGGCGACGTCATCCCGACCCACTCGCACAACGAGACCCACGAGACGTTCTACGTGCTCGAGGGCAAGGTGCGGCTGTTCTTCGAGGACGCCGAGGGCGGCAAGCAGTCACAGCTGCTCACCCCGGGCGACTTCGGCTACGTGCCGGCCGGGTTCTCACACGCGTACCAGGTCGTCGAGCACGCCCGGATGATGGGCACGCTCTCCGGCGGCTTCGAGCGGTTCTTCCAGCACATGGGCACCCCGACCGACTCCACCAGCCCCGACCAGCCGCCGTTCATCCCGGACTTCCCGCGCATGCAGGCAGCCGCGCAGCAGCACAACATGCAGTTCAAGCCGGACTTCGAGTGGCCTGAGCCCACCGCCTGACCTGCGCTCACCCACCGCCGTCCCCTCCGGCGCCGAGAGTGGATGCACTCCCGGCGCCGGAGGTGTGCCCTGAGGAGACCCGTGC
>NZ_JAAKGN010000283.1:0-2388 GCF_011039295.1 Modestobacter sp. KNN46-3
GGTGGCGGGGTCTGGCTCCTGCCCGGCGTGGATGGCGAGTGTGTTGAAACCGGTCACGACTGCACCGTAGGCGCCGGGATGCCGACGAGGTGGCCCAGCACGTCCTGCCGGGTGACGACGCCGGCGGACCTGCCGACGCTGGCCCGGCTGCAGGACGCCGCCCAGGCCGGCGCGGACGTCGCGATGCCGCACCCGGCTGCCCGGCTGCGCTGGCTGGTGGCGCACGAGGCGAGCACCACCTGGGTGCTGGAGCGGGACGGCACGGTCGTCGCCTCCGCTCGGGTCCCCGAGCCCGACGACGACGTCCTGGTCGCCGAGCCGACCGCGGTGGACGACGCGGCGGCCACCGGGTTGCTGGCCGGCGTCGCGGCCCTCGCCGCCGGCCGGCCGGTCCGGGTCACCGACCGCCCGGGCACCCTCCCCGGCCGCGCGTGGGCCGACCGGCTGGGCGACGGGAGCGACCTGGCCGAGCAGTACTACGTGCGGGTGCCCGAGCCGGGTGCGCTGCTGGAGGCGCTGCGGCCGGTGCTCACCCGCCGGTTCGCCGACGTCGGAGCCGAGCGCGGTGGACACGACGTCGTGGTCTCCACCTACCGGGCCAGCTGGCGGTTGCCGGTCACCGACGACGGGCTGGGTCCGGTGGTCCCCGGCGGGCGGCTGCAGGCCCCCGGCACGGTCCGCGGCGCGGGCGTCGCCCCGGACCAGCTGGGCGCCCTGCTCCTCGGGCCGCACGGCATGCACGGGCTCTCCCGTCGCCGACCGGACGTGTACCCGGGCCGGGACGCCGACTTCTACGCGGCGCTCTTCCCGCCGCTGCGTGCGGACCTGCTCACCTACTACCTGCCGTACTGACGCACACCCGCGGCGTCTGGTGGGATGGTCGGGTACGCCGGTGCGCGCGATCCACCGCCGGCCCACCCGCAGAGCAGGAGCCCCCGTGCAGTACGCCGAGTCCGTCGTCGAGCTCATCGGCAACACCCCGCTGGTCCGGCTGAACGCCGTGACCGCCCACCTCGGCCCGGACGCACCGCTGGTGCTGGCCAAGGTCGAGTACGTCAACCCGGGCGGCTCGGTGAAGGACCGGATCGCGCTGCGGATGGTCGAGGCCGCCGAGGCGTCCGGCGCCCTGCAGCCGGGCGGCACGATCATCGAGCCGACCAGCGGCAACACCGGCATCGGCCTCGCCATCGTCGCCCAGACGCGCGGCTACAAGTGCATCTTCGTGTGCCCGGACAAGGTGGGCCAGGAGAAGATCAACGTGCTCAAGGCCTACGGCGCCGAGGTGCACGTCTGCCCCACCGCCGTCGACCCGGCCGACCCGCGCTCCTACTACTCGGTCTCCGACCGACTGGCCCGGGAGACCCCCGGCGGCTGGAAGGCCGACCAGTACGCCAACCCGAACAACCCGCGCTCGCACTACGAGACCACCGGGCCGGAGATCTGGACGCAGACCGACGGGAAGATCACCCACTTCGTCACCGGCGCGGGCACCGGCGGCACCATCTCCGGCGTCGGCCGCTACCTCAAGGAGGCGAGCGAGGGCCGGGTGCAGGTGATCGGCGCCGACCCGGAGGGCTCGGTCTACTCCGGCGGCACCGGCCGGCCGTACCTGGTGGAGGGCGTCGGCGAGGACTTCTGGCCCGAGGCCTACGACAAGTCGATCGCCGACGAGATCGTCGCGGTGTCCGACGGCGACTCCTTCGCGATGACCCGCCGACTGGCCCGCGAGGAGGGCCTGCTGGTCGGCGGCTCCTGCGGGATGGCCGTCGTGGCGGCCCTCCGCGTGGCCGAACGGCTGACGAAGGACGACGTCCTGGTCGTGCTGCTGCCCGACGGCGGCCGCGGCTACCTGAACAAGATCTTCAACGACGAGTGGATGGCCGACTACGGCTTCCTGGACGCCGGCGGTGGCGAGACCGTGGGCGAACTGCTGGACGCGAAGTCCGGCAGCACCCCGACGCTGGTGCACACGCACCCGAACGAGACGGTGCGCGACGCGATCGACATCCTGCGCGAGTACGGGGTGAGCCAGCTGCCGGTCGTGAAGGCCGAGCCGCCGGTGACCGCCGGTGAGGTGGTCGGCTCGGTCGCGGAGAAGGCACTGCTGGACGCGCTGTTCACCGGCCGGGCCTCGCTGGCCGACCCGGTGGAGCGGCACATGTCCGCCCCGCTGCCGATCATCGGCTCCGGCGAGCCGGTCTCGGCCGCGGTCGGGGCGCTCGGCGACGCCGATGCCCTGCTCGTGCACGTCGACGGCAAGCCCGCCGGCGTCGTCACCCGGCAGGACGTGCTGGGCCACCTCGTCGGCATCCCGGCGCCTACGGTGCAGTCGTGACCGGTTTCAACACACTCGCCATCCACGCCGGGCAGGAGCCAGACCCCGCCACC
>NZ_JAAKGN010000284.1:0-2355 GCF_011039295.1 Modestobacter sp. KNN46-3
CCCGCGGCGTCGCCAGCTACTACTACGGCACCGGCTCCGGGGCGAGCTCCACGGTCGGCGAGGAGTTCGCCAACCTGGTGCGCCGCGAGGTCATCGCCCGCACCGGCATGCTCGACTGTGGCTCCCACCCGAAGACCTGGGACATCCTGCGGATGACGAGGATGCCCGCCGTCCGGATCGACTGCGGCTACCTCTCCCACCCGGTCGACCGGCTGCTGCTGCTGGACGCCCGGCTGCGCAGCACCGTCGCCCAGGCCGTCGTGGCCGCCGTCCAGCGGCTCTTCCTGCCCGCCGACGCCGACCCGGCCACCGGCACCTTCCTGCTGCCCGCCCGCGGCTGAACGGCCGGCAGCCAGCCGGGGCATAGACTCCGAGAGGTGACCCCTCCTGTGCCCGGCCCTTCGGTCGGAACCGGTCAGGGCGGGGCGCACTCCACCGGTGCGTCCCCGCACGTCTCCCCGCGGCACCCGCGGCTGGACCCCTTGGCCGACCGGTACGCAGCACGCACCCACGGCATGAAGAGCTCGGAGATCCGGGCGCTGTTCTCCGTGGTCAGCCGACCCGAGGTCGTCTCGCTCGCCGGGGGCATGCCCGCGGTCACCGCCCTGCCGCTGGACGCCGTCGGGTCGATGATCGGCGAGCTGGTGTCCGGGATGGGCGCCCAGACCCTGCAGTACGGCTCCGGCCAGGGTGACCCCCGGCTGCGGGAGCGGATCTGCGACGTCATGGCCCTGGAGGGCATCTCCGACGCCTCGCCCAGCGAGGTGGTCGTCACCGTCGGCTCCCAGCAGGGGCTCGACCTGGTCACCCGGGTCTTCGTCGACCCCGGTGACGTCATCCTCGCCGAGGCGCCCTCCTACGTCGGGGCCCTCGGCGTCTTCCAGGCCGCCCAGGCCCAGGTCCGGCACGTCGCGATGGACGACGACGGGCTGATCCCCGAGGCGCTGGAGGAGGCCCTGCTGGAGTGCCGGGCCCGCGGTGACCGGGTGAAGTTCCTGTACACGGTGCCGAACTTCCACAACCCCGCCGGCGTCACGCTGACCGAGGTCCGCCGCGAGGCGGTCATGGCGATCGCCGAGCAGTACGACCTGCTGGTCATCGAGGACAACCCGTACGGCCTGCTCGGTTTCGACAAGGAGCCGATGCGTGCCCTGCGCGCCCGCAACGAGCACCGGGTCATCTACCTGGGGTCGTTCTCGAAGACCTTCTCCCCGGGCCTGCGCGTGGGCTGGGTGCTGGCCCCGCTGGCCGTGCGGGAGAAGCTGGTGCTCGCCACCGAGGCGCAGGTCCTCTGCCCGCCCTCGCTCACCCAGTACGCGGTCGCCCGGTACCTGGACACCCAGCCCTGGCGCGAGCAGATCAAGGTCTTCACCGAGCTCTACCGCGAGCGCCGGGACGCCACGCTGGAGTCGCTCACCGCGCTCATGCCGCCGGGCACCACCTGGACAAAGCCGGACGGCGGGTTCTACGTCTGGCTGAAGCTGCCCAACGGCCTGGACGCCAAGCTCATGCAGCCCCGCGCGGTCGCCGCCCACGTCGCCTACGTGCCCGGGATCGGCTTCTACGCCGATGGTGGCGGCCGGGAGCACATGCGGCTGTCCTACTGCTACCCCGAGCCGCACCAGATCCGCGAGGGCGTGCGCCGGCTGGCCCGGGTGATCGAGGCCGAGCTGGACCTGCACTCCACGTTCGACGCCGTCGACACCGGGACGTTCCGCGCGGTGGGCCCGGCCACGGCCCGGCCGGAGCGCAGTCGACCGACCCCGCCGCCGATCATCGGGCCGGCGAACAGCGACCAGAGCGAGGACCGTCAGCCATGACCGACCAGGCGGCCGCACCGGAGGCGGCACCCGGCGCTCCGACGACCCCGCTGCGGGCCCTGGTGCTCGCCGGTGGGCTCACCTTCGAGCGGGAGGTCAGCATCAACTCCGGCGGGCAGGTGGTCGAGGCGCTGACCCGGGCCGGGGTGGACGCGGAGATGCACGACGCCGACGCCGAGCTGCTGCCCGGCCTGGCCGGGTCGCCGGCCGACGCGGTGTTCATCGCGCTGCACGGCGCCACCGGCGAGGACGGCGCGCTCCGGGCCGTGCTGGACCTGGCCGGCGTGCCCTACGTCGGCTCCCCGGCCGCTGCCTGCCGGCTGGCCTGGGACAAGCCGGCTGCCAAGTCGGTCGTGCGCACCGCCGGGGTCACGACGCCGGACTGGGTCGCCCTGCCGCACAGCACCTTCCGCGAGCTGGGCGCCGGCGCCGTCCTGGACCTCATCGTGGCCCGGCTCGGACTCCCGCTCATGGTGAAGCCGGCCTCGGGTGGCTCGTCGCTCGGCGTGCAGAAGGTCAGCCGGGTCGAGGACCT
>NZ_JAAKGN010000285.1:0-2348 GCF_011039295.1 Modestobacter sp. KNN46-3
GGGTCGGGGGCCAGCCACACCCAGCCGTCCCGCTCCTCGACCGCCCAGGGTGCGGACAGGTCGGCCCGCGGGGGTGGGGTGCCGACCGGCCCGAGGGAGGGGATCTCCACGCAGCGGCCCTCCGCGTTGAACTCCCAGCCGTGGTACGGGCAGCGCACCCGGCCATCGACGACGGTCGCCGTGGTCAGCGGCACCAACCGGTGCGGGCAGCGCGCCGACAGGGCGGTCACCTCGGCCCCGGGCCGGGTGCGGAGGACGACGTAGGCCTGCCCGCCCGCGCCCACCTGCCGCGGCGTCGTCCCCACCTCGCTGGAGCGGGCGACGGGGTACCAGCCGGTGGAGGCCGCGGCCTGCCCGCCGGTCCGGGGAGTGCCGGTCCGGGAGCTCGTGGTCCTGGAGGAGGCCATGCACCCATCGCACCAGTCGGCCGTTTCCCCGGCGTTGCCGCTGCGTGGCCTTCAGGCGTCCTCCGAGACCGCTTCGATAACTATCGGGATACCCCGACTGCCATTGTGAGCACTGACACCCTAGGGTGACCGCGATCACCCGACAGGCGACACACAGTGTGAGGTGCCATGTGACACCCCCGAACGAACGCAAGCTGCTGACCCCGGAGGAGTACCGCCAAGCGCAGGACTCACCGGAGTTCATCGAGCTGCGTCGCCGGTTCCGCAGCTTCGCGGTGCCGATGACGGTCGCCTTCCTGGTCTGGTACCTGCTGTTCGTCCTGCTCTCCACGTACGCGGCGGACTTCATGTCCACCGAGGTCTTCGGCAACGTCAACCTCGGCATCCTGCTCGGGCTGGGCCAGTTCGTGAGCACCTTCCTGATCACCCAGCTCTACGTGCGGCACGCGAGCAAGAACACCGACCCCATCTCCGACGAGATGCGCACCCGCCTCGAGGCCCACGAGTTCGCCTCCCCCCGGAACGAGGAGACCCCCCGTGGCTGACGTGTTCGCCGCCGAGAGCGCGACCATCGGCGAGCCGGCGATCAACATCTCGATCTTCGGCGTCTTCGTCCTGATCACGCTGTTCATCACCTTCCGGGCCAGCCGGAACAACAAGAGCGCCGCGGACTACTACGCCGCCGGCCGGAACATCACCGGCACCCAGAACGGCCTGGCCATCGCCGGTGACTACCTGTCGGCGGCCTCGTTCCTGGGCATCGCCGGCGCCATCGCCATCTACGGCTACGACGGCTTCCTCTACTCGATCGGCTTCCTCGTCGCCTGGCTGGTGGCGCTGCTGCTGGTCGCGGAACTGATGCGCAACACGGCCCGGTTCACCATGGCCGACGTCCTGGCCTTCCGGATGCGGCAGGGGCCGGTGCGGACCGCGGCGGCCATCTCCACGCTGTTCGTCTCGCTGTTCTACCTGCTCGCCCAGATGGCCGGAGCCGGTGGCCTGGTCGCCCTGCTGCTGGGCGTGAGCGGGGCCGCGGCCGAGGCGATCGTCGTGGTCGTCGTCGGCGCACTGATGATCTTCTACGTGCTGGTCGGCGGCATGCGCGGCACGACCTACGTGCAGATGATCAAAGCGGCGCTGCTGATCGCCGGTGCCCTGGTGATGACGATCTGGGTGCTCGCCGAGTACGGCTTCAGCCTCTCGGCGCTGCTCGGTGGGGCGGTCGCCTCGGAGGGTGGGCAGGTCTTGGAGCCCGGCGCCCAGTACGGACTGTCGGACACCACCCGGTTGGACTTCATCAGCCTCGCGCTGGCCCTGGTGCTCGGCACCGCCGGCCTGCCGCACGTGCTGATGCGCTTCTACACCGTGCCCACCGCCAAGGACGCGCGGAAGTCCGTCGTCTGGGCGATCTGGCTGATCGGCGGCTTCTACCTGTTCAGCCTGGTCATCGGCTACGGCGCGGGGGCCCTGGTGGGCTCGGAGACGATCCTCGCCGCACCCGGTGGGGTCAACGCGGCGGCCCCGCTGCTCGCGTTCGAGCTCGGCGGCACGGTGCTGCTGGGCATCATCGCCGGCGTCGCCTTCGCCACGATCCTCGCGGTCGTGGCCGGCCTGACCATCACCGCCTCGGCGTCCTTCGCCCACGACGTCTACGCCTCGGTGCTCAAGAACGGCCAGGTGGAGGCGAACGCGGAGGTCCGGGTCGCCCGGATCACCGCCGTCGTCATCGGCGCGGTCTCCATCGGGCTGGGGATCCTGGCGCTCCAGGCCGGCATCAACATCGCCTTCCTGGTGGCCCTGGCCTTCGCGGTGGCGGCCTCGGCCAACCTGCCGACGATCCTCTACACGCTCTTCTGGAAGAACTTCACCACCCAGGGCGCGCTGTGGTCGATCTACGGCGGGCTCATCGTCTGCGTCGGTCTGATCATCTTCTCGCCGGTC
>NZ_JAAKGN010000286.1:0-2326 GCF_011039295.1 Modestobacter sp. KNN46-3
CGCGCCGACGCCACTCGGCCCTCGGCCAGATCGCGCCGGCGGCCTTCGAGGCACGGCACACTCTCACCACCGCGGCCTGAGCCTCAGACCGCAGGAACGAGGTGTCCACGCAAGCGGGTCAACTCCAGGTCAGCTGACCGTCGGGCCCGTAGACCGCCGAGAGGGTGCCGGCCACCGAGTCCTGCACCGACGTGACGAACCCGCGGGGCTCGATCGACCGATCGTAGGTGAAGGACGTCGTCGTCCCGATGCTGTCGCTGACCTTGGTCGGCTTGCCGAACCGATCGAAGACGCTGGTGGTCACACCACCGGCGGCGTCGGCGTACCGGGTCATCCGGCCGAGCCGGTCGAAGGTCTTCTCCACCTTGCTGACCGAGCCGTCGGGCTTCGTCGTGGACATCCGCACCACGTCGCCGTTGGTCGGGTCGTAGGTGCTGACCGTCTTGCCCAGCGCCGGGGCGCTCATCCCGGTGCCGGCGATCTCGACCGAGACCACGCGGTCGGCATCGTCGTAGGCCGTGGTGGTTGTGCGGGACTGGGTGACGGACGCGCCGTTCACCGGGCCGGCAGCGGACTCGGTGACCGAAGCGATCGAGCCGTAACGGTTGTAGCTGACCGTCTTGACCGGTAGCTGCGTCGCCATCCGGCCGGCGTCCTGCCCGGTGGCGGGGCCGGCGCTGTAGGTGCGGCACGCCAACCCAGCGATGCCAGGCTTGCCGCCGCACTCGGGGAACTGCGCATTGGCAGCAGCCGAGTAGTAGACGGTGAGCGTCGTCCCGGCGTCCGTGCCGGTGGACCCGGCCTTACGGGACTCCACGGCGCGACCCTGTGCGTCGTACCGCACCTTCGCGGTGACGTTGGCGCCACCAGGGCCGGCGTCGACGATCACCTGGGTGGGCTGCTTGTGCACCCAGCCGGAGGTGCCCTCGCGAGCCGGCTTGCCGTCGATCGGGTCGTACACGTTCTTGGTGACCACGACGTCGGCCAGTTGCTCCGGCACTGTGCCGGCGATCAGCACGCCCTCGGTCTCGGTGGTCGTCAGGTGATATGCGGCGCCGTCCGGCTTTCCCTC
Source organism: Modestobacter sp. KNN46-3 (assembly GCF_011039295.1). Lineage (NCBI taxonomy): Bacteria > Bacillati > Actinomycetota > Actinomycetes > Geodermatophilales > Geodermatophilaceae > Modestobacter > Modestobacter sp. KNN46-3. The sequence goes on from NZ_JAAKGN010000286.1 coordinate 1,073, forward strand.
GTCGTAGACGTAGGTGCTGAGGTCGTGCACCAACCGCACGTCGTTCGGGTCGTTGCCGATCGCCAGCCGCAGCAGTGGGCCACGACTACGCAGGAGGTCGAGCCCTTCAGGCCCGTAGGTGGACAGCGACGAGAGGGCCATCGCCCGCGTCGCGGTGTCGGCCTGGGTGAGGTTCAGCGCGGCGAGGTCCGTTGCCGCTGACGGGAGCAACCCGAGCGACAGCAGCCGGTTGGTGGCGTCGAGCGAGCGGACGACGTTGCCGAAACGGTCGTGCTCGGAGGTGTCGATGAAGCCGGCCACCGGCGCGTCGGCACCCGCCGGAGACGCCGTGTTGACCTCGCGTCCAGAGGCGTCGAGGTAGTGGACCGTGGCGGCTCGGTAGCCGTCCTTCCCCGGCGTGGTGGCCGAGGCGGTCGTGACCGAGGGGACGTCCTCCGGCCCGAACACGGCTGTGGCATCGGTCGGCCCGCGGGTCTGCGCCCAGGTGGCCAAGGCGGCCGGGTTCAGGTCGTACGGGCCGCCGGCGGAACGGGTGGTCGGGACGGCGTAGACGACAGTGCTGGTGGTGTCCGGACCGACCTCGTCGAGGGTCCCCGGCTGCAGCAAGGCACGGGAGACGCTGAGCAGCCGCCCGGAACTGCGGTCGACTAGGTCGCCGTTGCCCACGGTCGAGTTGGCTCCGCCGGTGCCGTAGCGGAACTTCCAGGGCAGCTCCCCCGGACTGCCGAGCTGGACGACGCGCCCGTCAGGGTCGTAGTCGTATGCCGTCTTCAGTGCCGGAGTGATCCGCGGGTCCCAGACCTCTCGGAGCCGCCCCTTGTCGTCATACGCGTACCGGACTGCGCTGACCGCATCCGTGACGGCGGCACCCGGGGCGGTCGACCACAGCTTCACCTCGACCAGGCGGTCGGCGTGGTTGCCGAACGCCGTCGCAGTGGCGGGAGCACCCGGTGCACCTGGGTCACCGACGTAGACCAGCTGCATCACCTCGCACCCGGCCGCGGGCACTGCGGTGGTACACGCCGTCTTGTTGACCGGCCAGCCGTCGACCCCAGGCTCGATCGGGGCGATCAGACGGGTGAGCCGCAGCCGCCCGTTCACGTTGCCGTACAAGAGCCGTGTCTGGCCGGCCGACGCAGGCGGGGACGTGGTCGCGAGGCTCCAGTCGGTCGCTGCGGCCTGGCGGACGAACTCGCTGACGGTCCCGTCGAGCTCGGTGACCCGCCATGTACTCGCGTCGACGGACGTCAGGGT
>NZ_JAAKGN010000287.1:0-2306 GCF_011039295.1 Modestobacter sp. KNN46-3
TCGCGGACGAACCCGGTCGCCTCGGTCAGCGCCTCGGTGGCCGGCTCCTCGTCCGGCGCCAGCCCGCTGATGCCGAACTGCTCGAGGTCGTAGGCGTCGGCGAGGTAGCCGAAGGCGGTGTGGCTGGTGACCAGCTCCCGGCTGGCGCAGTCGGCCAGGCCGGCCCGGAACTCCCCGTCCAGCTCCTCCAGCTCGCCACGCAGGACCGCGGCGTTGGCGGTGTACTGCTCGGCGTTGGCCTCGTCCACGGTGGCCAGGTGCTCGGCCAGCGCCTCGCCGACGGCGGCCATCCGCATCGGGTCGTGCCAGAAGTGCGGGTCGGTCACCTCCTCGTCGGCGTGCTCCTCGTCGCCGTGTTCCTCCCCGCCGTGTTCCTTCTCGGCGTCCTCTTCCTCCTCGGCGTGCCCGTGGTCGTGGGCCTCGAAGGTGAGCGACAGGTCGGCCGGCTCGCCGGCGTCGAAGGCCTGCTCGGCGGCCTGCTGCTCGACGGCGGCGTCCACGGCGGGCTGCAGGGTCGGCAGGAAGACGACCACGTCGGCCTCGGCCGTGGCGGCGACGTCGCGCGGGGTGAGCTCGTACTCGTGCGGCTCGGCGCCGTCCGGGGTGAGGGACGTGACGTCGGCCAGGTCCCCGGCCACCTGCTCGCTCAGCCAGGCGAGCGGGTAGAAGGCCGCCACCACCGCCAGCTGGTCGCCGTCGGCACCGGCTGCACCGGCGTCGGCCGTGCCGGAGCAGCCGGCCAGCGCGACCACCCCGGCGCAGGCGAGGGACAGGGCGGGCAGCGGGCGGGCGGGACGTCGACGGGACGGGAGGTGCATGGCCACGATCGTCGCCGTAATGAGAATCGTTGTCAAACCACGCCGACCCGTCCGGCGGCCGCGTCGTCAGCCCACGCCGGCGGGCTGCTCCGGCGACGGGGCCGCCGCCCGGACCGGGAGCCCGGCTGGGGCCGCCGGCCGGCGCGGCCGGCGGCTCAACCCGGAGAGCGATACCGCCAGCACGGACGCGGCCACCAGCGCACCGGTCGGGGCCAGCACCGCCCAGGGCGCCCGCTCGACGTAGGGCATCCCCTCGGCCAGCAGCAGCCCCCACTCCGGCGTCGGTGACGTGGCGCCGAGGCCGAGGAAGCCCAGCGCGGCCAGCGCCAGCGCGATGCCCGGCAGCCGCAGCACGGCGTTGCGGGCGGCCGCCGGCAGGACGGCGGGCACCACGTACCGCCAGGTGACCGTGGCCGGTCCCACCCCGAGCACCGGGAGCACGGTGACGTGCCGCTGGCGCCGCACCTCATCCGACGCGGCGGCCACGTACGCGGCGATCGGCGCCCAGGCGACCAGCGAGACGGCCAGCGCGGCGCCGGCCTGCGAGGTGCCCAGCGCCGCGGCGACGAGCACGCCGACGATCACCGGCGGCGCGGCGTTGGCCACCTCCACCGGCCCGACCGAGGCCCGTGGCGCCAGACCCACCAGGACGCCGACCACCAGCGTCGCCAGCACGACCAGCGTGGCCGTGCCGACGGTCTGCACCGCGCCGTGCGCCACCCGGGCCAGCAGGTCGCGCCCGCTGGCGTCGGCACCGAAGGGGAGCGCGGCGCTGGGTGCGGCCAGTCGGGGGTGCGCGGAGGTGAAGGGGTCGCGGCCGAGCCCGGCGGCCGCCACGAGGGCCAGCAGCCCGGCGGCGCCGGCCGGGAGCAGCCAGTCCCGGCGCCGGGAGGGGGTGGCCCGGGCCGGCACCGGCACGCTGCCGCTGCGCATCGCCCGGCCCAGCAGCAGCGCCCGGGTCAGCGCGGCCAGCCCGCCGAACACCGCGGAGACACCGAGCAGCAGCAGCATCCCGGCCTGCAGGGTCGGCAGGTCCTGGGCCTCCGCAGCGCCGAGCACCGCCCGGCCGAGCCCGGGGACGGCGAACACCTGCTCGACGGCGACGGCGCCACCGGTGAGGCCGACGAGCACCAGCGCCACCTGGGTGGTCAGCGCGGGCAGGGTGCGGCGCACCAGGGCGCGGCTCAGCTGCCCGGCCGACGCGCCTGCGACCTGCCAGGTGGACACCCAACGCTCGGTGCCGGTCACGGTCAGCCCGTCGGCGACCAGCCGGCCGATCAGCCCACCCGCGGGCAGGCCCATCGCCAGCGCCGGCAGCACCACCGAGGACGGGCCGGTCCAGCCGTAGGGCTGGAACCAGCCCAGCCACACCGCCTTCGGCTACCTCGCCGACGCCTACGACCTCGAGCAGTTCGGCATCAGCGGGCTGGCGCCGGACGAGGAGCCGGCCACCGAGGCGCTGACCGAGGCGACCGGGTTCGTCCGCGA
>NZ_JAAKGN010000288.1:0-2305 GCF_011039295.1 Modestobacter sp. KNN46-3
CCGCCGCTGCCGGCGCCGACGCAGGCCAGCACGGTCGCCAGCCCGGCCCGGCGCTGGACGACGGACTGCCGGACCTCCCACCCCACGACGGCCCGGTCCTGCAGCACGGTGTGGCTGCGCACCAGCCACCCCGAGCGCAGCGCGAACGACCGGGGGCCGGCGACGTGCCCGAGGGCGTTGTAGCGGGCCAGCCCGAGGGGCACGCCGAGCAGCACGAGGGCGGCCCCGACGGCCAGCAGCGGCCACCAGCCCGTCGTCACGGCCACCACCCCACCGGCGGCCGCCACCAGCAGCCCGGGCGTGGTGCCCCGCGCGATGCTGCGCCGACGGGCGGCCGGGGGGTGCCGGCGCAGCGGGCCCGGGTGGTCGACGAGCTCGGCGGAGAGCGCGCGGGCGAGCTCCACCGGCCCGAGCGGCAGCACCTGCCCCCGCCGCGTGGCGTCACCGAGGCCGGTGACCAGGGCGCTGACCCGGGCCGCGCCGACCAGCCGCATGCCCAGCCCCTCGCTGATCGTGCAGCCCCGGATCCGGTCGATGTCCAGCTCGGTGTGCCGGCGGGTGACCAGGCCGCGGACGGCGACGAGCGCCCCGCCGCGCCGGAGCAGCCGGAACCGCCAGTTCACCAGGGCGCTGCCGATGATCGAGCCGAGGATCAGCACCAGCAGCGCGCTCACCACGAGCCGGACGACGATCCGGGTGTCCGAGACGTCCGGCGACCAGAACTGCGGCACGAACTGCTCGGGCAGCTCCTCGGCGGCCCGGAGCAACGCGCCCCCGGCGGCCAGGGGGACCGCCAGGTAGCTGCCCACCAGCGGGGCGTAGACCAGCCACCGGTAGTCGAAGCGGAGCAGTTCCTCCTCCGGTTCGGCCGCGGCGTGCCGGCCCGCGAGCAGGTCCTGCGCGGAGGCGGCATGGGTGAGCAGCCGGTTGCGCAGCCGGTCGCCCTCGGCGCGGGTCACGCCGTCGATCACCAGCTCCTCCTCGCTGGTCACCGAGCCGGCCGCCGCGTCGATCCGCACCCGGACCAGCCCCAGCAGCCGGTGCAGCGCCGGCGCCTCGACCTCGACCCCGCGGATCCGGTCGTTGGGCACGGTGCGCGCCGAGCGGGTGAGCAGCCCACGGGTGACGACGACCGCGGCGTCCCCGTCGGTGTAGCTGAACCGCCACCAGCTGATCGCCGCGCCCAGCAGGGACAGCAGCGTGATCCCGGCGACCAGGGCGATCACCGTGCCCAGGCCGTCGCCCAGGCCGCGGGTGACCCCGAGGGCCAGCACCGCCGGCACCAGGGCCCGCGCCTGGCGGAAGGTCACGGTGTGCAGCACCAGCACCCACGGCGACGTCCGCCGCCCGACGACCTCCGGGCCGGTCACGTGGCCTCGTCGCGGACCAGCTCCGCCCGCCGCGCCAGGTCGTCGGCGACCCGCCGGGCGACGTCCACCTCCAGGTGCGGCACCCGGACCGTGCCCTGGGAGGACGCCGTCAGCACCGCGACGGTGGCCAGGCCGAACAGCTGCTGGAAGACCCCGCGGTTGACGTCGACGGTCTGGATCCGGGAGATCGGCACCAGGGTCCAGGTGCGGGTCAGCCAGCCGGTGAGCGTGTAGACCGCCTCGGCGGTGACCTCCCAGCGGTGCACCCGGTAGCGCAGCCGTGGGCGCACCCCGATCGTCACGATGCCGTAGAGCAGCACGAACGCGGGCCCGCCCCAGCGCAGCAGGGGCACCCACCAGCCGGCGTCCGTGGGCACGAGCACGATCGCGGTCGCCACGATCACCGCGTACACGACCGTGCCGAGGACCGCCTGCGTCACCCAGAGGCCGATCGCGGAGCGGGACAGCGACCAGGCGGGTTCCCGGACGGGCGCCGGCGGGGGAGCGGACATCGGGACCATCCTCGCAGTGCCCGGCCGGCCGAGGGGCGCACCGCCGGTGGGGCGGCGCAGTGCGTGCCACGATGGATCGCGTGATGATGCCCCAGCAGGTGCCGACCGTCCCTGCCGCCGAGGTGCCCGACGACGCCGTCGTGCTGGACGTGCGCGAGGACGACGAGTGGTCCGCCGGGCACGTCCAGGGCGCGACGCACATCCCGATGGGCGACGTCCCGGCCCGGCTCGCCGAGGTGCCCGAGGGCGACCCGCTGTACGTCACCTGCCGCAGCGGCGGGCGTTCGGCGCGGGTGACCGCCTGGCTCAACCAGAACGGCTACGACGCGGTGAACGTCGGTGGCGGGATGGGCGAGTGGGACGCGGCCGGCCGGCCCATGGTGAGCGAGACCGGCCGCCCGCCCTACGTCGTCTGAGCGGCCA
>NZ_JAAKGN010000029.1:0-41676 GCF_011039295.1 Modestobacter sp. KNN46-3
GGGTGCCCGGCGGGCAGCGGCTCCGGGTCGGTCACGTCCAGGGCGGCGCGCAGCCGGCCCGAGGTCAGCTCGGCCAGCAGGGCGTCGGTGTCCACGACCACGCCGCGGGCGGCGTTGACCAGCAGGGCGTCGTCCTTCATCGCGGCCAGGAAGGCGGCGTCGACGAGGCCGATGGTCTGCGGGGTCACCGGCACGATGAGCACCACGACGTCGGCCTCGGGCAGCAGCTGCGGCAGCTCGTCGATGCTCCGCACCCCGTCCCGGGCGGTGCGGGCGACGTACGTGATGTCGACGTCGAAGCCGGCCATCATCCGGCCGATCGTGCGGCCGATGTCGCCGGCGCCCACCATCAGCACCCTGGCGCCGATCAGGGAGTGCTCGGTGCGGAAGTCCCAGCGACCGGCGTCCTGCTCGCGGGTGAAGTGCGGGATGCCCCGCTGCGCGGCCAGCGTGGCGGCGACCGCCCACTCCGCGGTCGAGGGGGTGTGCGCGCCGCGGGCGTTGCACAGGGTGACCCGCTCGGGGAGCCGGCCGACGAACTTCTCCGCCCCCGCGCTCATCAGCTGGACCAGCCGCAGCTGCGGCAGCGCGTCCAGCACCTCGGCGGCGATCTCGCCGCCGCCGCGCGGCACCAGCACCTGGGCCTGCGCCGCCTCCCCGGTGGGCGGCCCCTCGTCGGGGAACCGGTGGGCGCGGACGCGGGGCGAGAGGGCCTCGACCGCCTCGGCGAGGGCCCGGGAGGGGACGAGCACGTGCAGCGTCTCCTCCGGGCCCAGGGGCAGCGTGGTGGCGGTGTCGGGACCGGTGACGTCGGGCACGGGTCCCGACCCTAGGCGGGCCCGCTCGGCGCAGCGCGCCGGGCAACCGCCGTACTGTTGCCGAGGTGGGACGGCGGACGACGGCACCCGGTGCCCGGCGGCTGACGGCACTGCTCCTGGGCGGGCTGCTGCTGGCCGGTTGCGGCGGCGGCTACGAGCCGGCCGGCCCCTTCCGCGACGTGCCGCAGGGGCAGCCCCCGCAGGTCGCACCGCCGCAGGAGAGCAGCCCGATCCCGGCGCCCGGCCGGCCGTCCACCCCGGGCGCCGAGGACGCGCAGGCCGGTGACCCGAACGTGGTCGCCACCGACCTCGTCGTGCCCACCGGCCTGGCGCTGCTGCCGGACGGGACGGCGGTGGTCGGTGAGCGGGACACCGGGCGGCTGCTGCAGGTCTTCCCCGACCGCGCCCAGCCCCGAGAGCTGATGACCGTGCCGAGCGTCGACACCGGCGGGGACGGCGGGCTGCTCGGGCTGGCCCTCTCGCCCACGTTCGCCGAGGACGGGCTGCTCTACGCCTACGTCTCCACCGCGACCGACAACCGGGTGGTGCGCTTCCCGATCGGCGGCACCCCCAACCCGGTGCTGACCGGCATCCCCCGCGGCGAGGTGCACAACGGCGGCGGTCTGCTGTTCGGGCCGGACGGCGTGCTCTACGTGGGCACCGGCGACGTCGGGGACCCTGCGCTGGCGGCCGACCCGGCGTCGCTGGCCGGGAAGGTGCTGGCCGTCGACGTCTTCGGTCAGCCGGTCGGCGCCGACCCGGTCCTGACCCGCGGGCACCGGGACGTCACCGCGCTCTGCCAGGGCGGCGACCAGCTCTACGGGACCGACGACGCGCTGCAGGGGACCGACGAGTTCAACGCACTCGTCGCCGGCGGCGACTACGGGCCCGGCGGCGTCGCACCGGTGCTCGAGGTGCCCGGGGAGGAGGGCGGGCTGGGCGGCTGCGCGGTCACCGGCCCCTACGTCTTCCTCGGGGCGCTCGACGGGAAGCAGGTGCACGTCGTCGAGCTCGACGGGGCACGGGTCCCGGTCGAGGAGCCGACGGCGTTCCTGGACGAGGACTACGGCCGGCTGCGCTCGGTGGCCCTGGACGCCGAGGGCGCGCTGTGGATCACCACCTCCAACCGCGACGGGGTGGGCACGCCGGCCGAGGACGACGACAAGGTGCTGCGGGTGCTCCCGCCGACCTCCTCGGCCGGCTCCCCGCTCTGAGGCCGGGCCGACCGGGCTACCGGGTGAAGCGGTGGACCACGTGGTCGGGTGGGTCGACCGGGTTGTCCGGCACCAGCTCACCGTCGGCGTACCAGTGCGCCCCGGCGCGGCGCAGCGCCCGCCAGGAGGCCTCGTTGCCCAGTGCCACCGGCACCAGGAGGTCGTGCGCCTCGGGGTGGTCGGCGAAGCCGCGGGCGACGGCGGCGGCGATCATCGCTGCGCCCAGCCCCCGGCCGCGGGCCCCCGGTTCGCCGACCAGGTAGTCGATGCTCAGTGCGCCCGCGGGCACCTCGCAGATCGCCGACAGCTCGGCGAGCGACTCCGGTTCGTCGGCGAAGGCGTAGACCTGCACCAGCCCGAACGGCTGCCCGTGGTGGACGCCGAGGTACACCGCCGTCCGGTCGGCGCCGTCGACGCTCGGCCCGTACTGCCGCTCGACCGCGGCGGGGCTCGGGTCGTCGTCCCACCACCGGGCGACCAGTGGCTCGGCCAGCCAGCGGCTGAGCAGCGGGAAGTCCGCCCGCCGCAGCGGGCGCAGCTCGACGGCGGGCAGCCCCACCGCCCCAGGCTAGGAGCCCAGCACCCGCTCCTCCAGCATCCGCTTCACCGTGGGGGCATCGGCCTTGCCGCGGGTGGTCTTCATGACCGCCCCGACGAGCGCACCCAGCGCCTGGACCTTGCCGGCCTTGACCTTGGCGATGACGTCGGGGGCGCCGGCGATCGCGGCCTCGACGGCGGCGACCAGCTCGTCGGACTCCCCCATCACCGCCAGCCCTTGCGCCTTGACGACCTGCGCCGGGCCGCCCTGGCCGGCCAGCACGCCGTCGAGCACCTGGCGGGCCAGCCCGTCGTTGATGGTGCCCGCGTTGACCAGGCCGACCAGCTCGGCCACCTGCGCCGGGGTGATCGCCAGCTCGCCCAGCTCGGTGCCGGCCTCGTTGGCCCGGCGGGCGAGGTCGCCCAGCCACCACTTGCGGGCGTCACCCGGGGTGGCGCCGGCGGCGACGGTCTGCTCGACCAGGCCGAGCGCACCGGCGTTGGCCAGCCAGGTCATCTCCGTGCCGGAGATGCCCCACTCCTGCTGGAGCCGGGCGCGCCGGGCGGCGGGCAGCTCGGGGAGCTCGGCGCGCAGCTTCTCGATCCACTCCGCGTCGGGCGCCAGCGGCACCAGGTCGGGCTCGGGGAAGTACCGGTAGTCGGTCGCCTCCTCCTTGCTGCGCCCGGAGGAGGTGCTGCCGGTGTCCTCGTGGAAGTGCCGGGTCTCCTGCACGATCCGGCCGCCTCCGTCGAGGACGGCGGCCTGCCGGCGCATCTCGAAGCGGACGGCGCGCTCGACCGACCGGAGCGAGTTGACGTTCTTGGTCTCCGTGCGGGTGCCCCACTCCAGGTCGCCGACCGGGTTGAGCGAGATGTTGACGTCGCAGCGCAGGCTGCCCTGCTCCATCCGGACGTCGGAGACGCCGAGTGCCTGGACGATCTCGCGGAGCTCGGTGACGTAGGCGCGGGCGACCTCGGGGGCCAGCCGGCCGGCGCCGGGCACCGGGCGGGTGACGATCTCGACCAGGGGGATGCCGGCCCGGTTGAAGTCGATCAGCGAGTGGTCGGCGCCGTGGATGCGCCCGGTGGCGCCACCGACGTGCAGGTTCTTGCCGGTGTCCTCCTCCAGGTGGACCCGCTCGATCTCCACGCGGTGCGTCGTCCCGTCGACCTCGACGTCCAGGTGGCCGGCGACGCACAGCGGCTCGTCGTACTGGCTGGTCTGGAAGCCCTTGGGGATGTCGGGGTAGAAGTAGTTCTTCCGGGCGAAGCGCGACCAGTTCGCGATCCGGCAGCCCAGGGCCAGGCCGATCTTGATGGTCGCCTCGACCGCGGCGGCGTTGGCCACCGGCAGCGAGCCGGGCATGCCCAGGCACACCGGGCAGGTCTGGGTGTTGGGCTCGGCACCGAAGGTGGTGGCGCAGCCGCAGAACATCTTGGAGGCGGTGCCCAGCTCGACGTGGGTCTCCAGCCCGATGACCGGCTCGTAGCGGGTCAGGACGTCGTCGAACTCGACCAGCCGGTCGGCGGTGCTGGTCATGGCTTCTCCTCCGGGTGGGACGTCGTGGTCGAGCCGGTGGCGGCGCTGCGGGTGGTGAACCAGGCACCGACAGCGGTCAGCACGCCCAGCACGATGAAGACGGCGAAGATCGCCTGGCCGGTGACGGCCCAGAGCACCGCGCCGGCGACGATCACGAAGACGGTCAGCCCCCAGGCGGCCTTCATGGGCCCGTTCACGCGGCACCCGCTGTGGCGCCCAGCTCGTCGAGCAGCCGGTGGCCGCGGGCGGCGTCCTGCGCGGCCTCGAGTGCGGCGGCGACCCGGTAGCAGCGGTCGTCGGCCAGCGCCGGGGCCATCACCTGCAGCCCCACCGGCAGCCCCTCGGACAGCCCGCTGGGCACCGAGATCGCCGGGAGGCCGGCCAGGCTGGCCGGCAGGGTGCACAGGTCGGCGGCGTACATCGAGATCGGGTCGTCGACCCGGGTCCCGATCGGGAAGGCGACGGTCGGGGTGGTGGGGCTGACCAGCACGTCCACGTCGGCGAAGGCGGCGCTGAAGTCGCGGGTGATCAGCGTGCGCACCTTCTGCGCCTGGCCGTAGTAGGCCTCGTAGTAGCCGCTGGAGAGCGCGTAGGTGCCGAGGATGATCCGCCGCTTGACCTCCGGGCCGAAGCCCTGCTCCCGGGTGATCGCCATGACCTCGTCCAGGTCGCGGCTGCCGTCGTCACCGGCCCGCAGGCCGAACCGGACGCCCTCGTAGCGGGCCAGGTTGCTGGAGGCCTCGCTCGGCGCGATCAGGTAGTAGGCGGGCAGCGCCAGGTCGAAGGACGGGCAGGAGACCTCGGTGACCTCCGCGCCCAGCCCGGCCAGCACCTCGATCGCCTCGCGGGTGCGGGCCAGGACGCCGGGCTCGTAGCCCTCGGCGTGACCGTCACCGCCGAGTTCGCGCACGACCCCGACCCGCACGCCGCGCAGGTCGCCGGCCGCACCCTCCCGGGCGGCGTCGGCCAGCCGGGCCAGCGGGGTGTCGATGCTGGTGGAGTCGCGCGGGTCGTGACCGCCGATGACCTCGTGCATCACCGCGGCGTCCAGCACCGTGCGGGCCATCGGCCCTGCCTGGTCCAGGCTGGAGGAGAAGGCGATCAGGCCGTAGCGGGAGACCGAGCCGTAGGTCGGCTTGTGCCCGACCAGCCCGGTGAGCGCGGCCGGCTGCCGGATGGAGCCGCCGGTGTCGGTGCCGATCGACCAGGGCGCGAGGTGCCCGGCGACCGCGGCGCTGGAGCCGCCGGAGGAGCCGCCGGGGATGCGCTCGGCGTCCCAGGGGTTGCGGGTCACCTGGTAGGCGGAGTTCTCGGTGGAGGAGCCCATCGCGAACTCGTCCATGTTGGTCTTGCCCAGCAGCACGGTGCCGGCCTCGGCGAGCCGGGTGGCGACCGTGGCGCTGTACGGCGGGCGCCAGCCCTCGAGGATCTTCGAGCCACTCGTCGTGGGCACGCCCTCGGTGACCACCAGGTCCTTCAGCGCCAGCGGCACGCCGGCCAGCGGGCCGAGCTCGGCGCCGGTGGCGCGGGCCTGGTCGACCGCGGCGGCCGCGGCGAGCGCGGCGTCGTCCTCGACGTGCAGGTAGGCGCCGAGCCGGCCGTCGTCGGCGGCGATCCGGTCCAGGTGCGCGCGGGTCACCTCGACGGCGCTCACCTCACCGGAGCCGAGCAGCCGGGACAGCTCGGCGACGTCGGCGCGGGTCAGGTCACTGCTGGTGCCGGTCACTCGGCGTCCCCCAGGATGCGCGGCACGCGGATGCGGCCGTCCTCGGCGGCGGGCGCACCGGCCAGCACGACGTCGCGGGACAGGCTGGGGGTCACCTCGTCGGGGCGGAGCACGTTGGTCAGCGGGACGGCGTGGGTCATCGGCGGCACGTCGGGCACCGCGGCCTCACCGACCCGGGCGACGGCGGCGAGCACCTGGTCGAGCTGGCCGGCGAACCGGTCGAGCTCCTCGTCGGTGACGGCCAGGCGCGACAGACGCGCCAGGTGTGCGACGTCGGAACGGGAGATGCTGCTCATGCTGCGCTGGGACCCCACTTCGCCGGCCGGACGGGCCCGGCCTCGACTCGCTCCAGGACTCAGCCACTCTACGTGGCGCGACCGGGCCGCCCGACCGCGAGCCGGGTTGGTCCGGGACCCCTCCATGCGGCAGGCTCCCCCTGTCCGCGATCGACGGTGATCGGCTCCGCCTCAGCACGACGTCCGGGGGGATCCGTGTCCTACCTCTTGCGGCTGGTCGTCCCCGACCGGCCCGGCACCTTGGGCGCCGTCGCCACGGCGCTCGGCCAGGCCGGCATCGACATCGTCTCGGTCGACGTCCTGGAGCGCGGCAACGGTGTCGCCGTCGACGACGTCGTCGTGGAGCTCCCCGCCGACCGGGTCGCCGACAGCCTGATCACCGCCGCCACCGCGGTGCCGGGTGTGCAGGTCGAGTCGCTGCGCCCCTTCGCCGGTCCGATGGACACCCACCGGGAGCTGGAGCTGCTCGAGGCGCTGACCCCGGCCGGGGCGGGCACCGCCAAGGTGCTGGCCGCCGAGCTCCCCCGGGTGTTCCGCAGTGGGTGGGCGGTGGTGCTCGCCGGTTCCGCGGACCAGCTCACCGTGCTGGCCGCCTCCGCCGCCGCACCGTCGCTGGACAGCGTCCGCCCCCCGTGGCTGCCGCTGACCACGCCCCTGCTGCTGCCAAGCGACGGCGACTGGGTGCCGCTGCGCTGGCAGGAGATGGCGGTGGAGATGATGGCCGCGCCGCTGGACCCCGAGGGCACCGCGGTGCTGCTCGGCCGGTCCGGCGGGCCGGTGTTCCGCCGGTCGGAGCTGCTGCGGCTGGCCCACCTGACCGGGCTCGCCGCCACGGTCGCCCGGCTGCCCCCGCCGTAGCCCTCCGGCCCGCCGGGGCGACGGTTCAGCTGTCCGCCGGCTCCGCGCCGTCGCCGATGGTGGCGACCTCGCGGGCGGCGTCCGGCCCCTGCTCGAGCAGGACCGTGAAGCCGTCGTCGTCCAGGACCGGCGCCTTCACCGCGACGGCCTTGTCGTACTTGCTGCCGGGATCGGCGCCGACGACGACGAAGCCGGTCTTCTTCGACACCGAGCCGGTGACCTTGCCCCCGCGCTCCTGGATGGCGGCGATCGCCTGGTCCCGGCTGTGGTCGCGCAGCGAGCCGGTGACGACGACGGTGATGCCGGTCAGCGGCCCGGGCCCGGAGTCAGACTCGGGGTCGGCCAGCCGCACCCCCGCGGCCCGCCACTTCTCCACCACGTCGCGGTGCCAGTCGACGGTGAACCAGTCCCGCACCGCCGTGGCGATGGTCGGCCCGACGCCCTCGGCAGCGGCCAGCTCCTCCTCGCTCGCGGCCATCAACCGGTCGACCGAGCGGAACTCCCGGGCGAGCGCCTGGGCCGCCGTGGGGCCGACGTGCCGGATCGACAGCGCCACGAGCACCCGCCACAGCGGGACGTCCTTGCGGGTCTGCAGGTTGGCCAGCAGACGCTTCCCGTTGGCCGAGAGGGTGCCGTCCTTCTTGGTGAAGAAGTCGGTGCGGCACAGCGCGTCCTCGTCGAGGGTGAAGACGTCGCCCTCGTCGGCGAGCAGCCGGCTCTCCAGCAGGGCGGTCGCCGCCTCGTAGCCGAGCACCTCGATGTCGAAGGCGCCGCGGCCGGCGACGTGGAAGACCCGCTCCCGGAGCTGGGCGGGGCAGGAGCGGGCGTTCGGGCAGCGGATGTCTGCGTCGCCCTCCTTCTCCGGCCGCAGCTCGGTGCCGCACTCGGGGCAGTGCGTGGGGAAGACGAACTCCCGCTCGGAGCCGTCGCGGGCCGCGGCCACCGGGCCGAGCACCTCGGGGATGACGTCGCCGGCCTTGCGGATGACGACCGTGTCGCCGATCAGCACGCCCTTGCGCTTGACCTCGCTGGCGTTGTGCAGCGTGGCCAGCTGCACGGTGGACCCGGCGACCTTCACCGGCTCCATGTAGGCGAACGGGGTGACCCGCCCGGTGCGGCCGACGTTGACCCGGATGTCGTGGAGCTTCGTCGTCGCCTCCTCCGGGGGGTACTTGAAGGCGATGGCCCACCGCGGCGCGCGACTGGTCGACCCGAGCCGGCGCTGCAGGGAGACCTGGTCGACCTTGACGACGACGCCGTCGATCTCGTGCTCGACGGCGTGCCGCTGCTCGCGGTACCGCTCGATGTAGGCCCAGACCCCGGTGAGGTCGTCGACCACCTCGTACCGTTCGCTGACCGGCAGCCCCCAGGCGCGCAGCTGCTCGTAGGCCTCGGACTGGCGGGCGGGCTCGAAGCCGCGGCGCGCGCCGATGCCGTGCACGACCATGCTGAGCGGGCGCTTCGCCGTCTCGCGGGCGTCCTTCTGCCGCAGCGAGCCGGCCGCGGCGTTGCGCGGGTTGGCGAACGGCGGCTTGCCCGCCTCCACCAGCCCGGCGTTGACCTCGGCGAAGGCGGCGACCGGGAAGTAGACCTCACCGCGAACCTCCAGGAACTCCGGCACGTCGTCGCCGGTCAGCTGCTGGGGGACGACGGCCAGGGTGCGCACGTTCGCGGTGACGTCCTCCCCCGTCGTCCCGTCGCCGCGGGTGGCCGCACCGATCAGTCGGCCGCGTTCGTACACCAGGTCGATGGCCAGCCCGTCGACCTTCAGCTCGCAGAGGTAGCCGGCGCCGGCGGCACCGTCCCGCTCCGCGCGGGCGGCCCAGGCGGAGAGCTCGTCGGAGGAGAAGGCGTTGTCCAGGCTCTGCATCCGCTCCGGGTGGGCGACCGGGGCGAAGGTGGCGCCGAAGCCGCCGTTGACCTTCTGGCTGGGCGACTCCGGTGTCAGCAGAGCGGGGTGGGCGGCCTCCAACGCCTTGAGCTCGCCCATCAGCTCGTCGTACTGGCCGTCGCTGACCAGCGGGGCGTCCTGCACGTAGTAGGCGAAGGCGTACCGGTCGAGCTCCTCGGACAGGTCGCGGTGCCGGGTGCGGGCCTCGTCGGGCACCTCGGTGACGTCCTCCCGGTCGACGGCCGCCTCGACCGTGGGCTGGTCGGCCAGCTCCACCGTGTCCTGCTCCCCTGCCTCGCTGCTCACGGACGAGACGTTATCCGGCGGCTCCGACGGGAAACGGCAGCGCGCCACCTCGGGCAGCGAGCAGCCTCCTACGCCGCTACAGCGGTAGCCCGACGAGCAGCCTCCTACGCTGCTACAGCGGTAGCCCGATGAGGATCTCGGTGCCGTCGGGGCGGTAGGTGCGCCATCGCCCGTCCGGTGGGCGTTCCACCCGGAAGCCGTGGTGGACCTTGGTGTGGTGCCGTTCGCACAACAACGCTGAGTTCCCCAGCGAGGTCTCGCCGCCGTGCAGCCAGTGGATGAGGTGGTGGACGTCGCACCACCAGGACGGGGCCCCACAGCCGGCGAACACACAGGCCTTGTCCCGCCGCTCGACGGCCTTCCGCAGCCCGGGGGTGACCACCCGGTGGTCCCGGCCGAGCTCGAGGGGCACGCCGTCGGAACCCATCACGATCCGGGAGATGCTGCCGTCACAAGCCAGGTAGCGAGCCCGCGCCGCGGAGATCGTCGCCCCGAAACCCATCCCCGCCGCACCGGCACCCATGGCCGGGTCGACCAGGTCATCGAGGTCGATGCCGACCACAACGTGCGGCTTCACCGTGCGCAGGATCGGCAGCTGACCGCTGGCCAACTGGTTGTCACACAGCTGGACGAGCGCGTCGGCGTTCTGCTGCGCCCGGGTCCGCGCATCACCCTTGGGGCGGTCGGCCTGCACGATCGACTCGATCGCCGCCTGCACCTTCTCCCCACCCACCGCATCCAGGTCGAACCGGCCGGTGATGCTGCCGTCGGCGTGCTTGGCGATCGCGAGCCGGCGACCCTCCGTCGCATCCGGCTCCGGGCCGTCGGGGTCCAGCGCGTCCTCGAATGCCTGCACCGCGGCGACCAGCGACTGGTGCGGCGACTCGGCCGCCACGCGCGCCCACACCTGGTCGAACGCGGCCAGGTCGATGCCCTGCTCGGCGGCCTGCGCCCGCTCCCGCTCCCCCACGGCACCGGCGACCACGTCCACCTGCGCCGCGGTGATCTGCCCGTCGGCGAACCCGGCCGCCAGCGCCGGGAAGTGCTCCAACGCCCGCCCCGACCGCAGGATCCGCGACGCCTCCGCCTGCGACAGCCGCGCGTGCCCGATCAGCCATGACCGCATCGACTTCAACCCGTCGCGCTCCGCCGCCTGCGTGGAGTCCGCGCGCCGGACCGTGCGGGTCAACTCCGCCGACGCACGGTTGACCAGTTGCACCAGGAACGCCGTCCGGTCCAGCACCTGCCCGTCCGTGAGCGAGTGGAGATCGTCCGACGCGAGGGCGTCCAGAGCCGACATCAACTCGCTCACGACACCTCCTACAGCATTCGAACGCTTGTACGAATACTACCGCCGTCGAGGACCCCGAGCAACACTAAGATGCAGGTCAGAGGCCTGTCCACAGATTGCCGTCGCCCCTTGACAGGGTCGGTCCAGCACACCCGCCACCGCCCCGGACGACACCATTGCCTGGTGCACTCGGTGTCGACCGCGCTCTCCAGCCGCTCCTCGACGACCGCCGCGCCACGTCGGCGCAGGCGCGGGATGCCGCCGCCCAGTGGGCGCTCACGGAGACGACGGAGCCCGGTCAGCGAGGTCGGCAGCCTGGGCTCGACCGGGGCGTCACTCCGGCAGCAGGTACTTCGCGGCCTCGCGGACGTGTGCCATCGCCGTCCGGGCGTAGCCCTGACTCGCCCCGGCCAGGCCGCAGGACGGGGTGAGCGTCACCGCGCCGGCCAGCTCCTCGGCCGGAAACCCCAGCTCCCGCCACCAGGCCTGCACGCGGCTGGCGGTCGCCTTCGGCCGGCCCAGGTCGGTGTCGGTGCCGGGGACGACGCCCACGAGCAGGTGGGTGCCCGCCTCGATGGCGGTGCCGACGGCGTCGAGGTCCTGCACCAGGCCCAGGTCGAAGGAGAGCCCCTGCGCCCCGGCGGCCCGGAAGAGGTCGAGCGGAGCGCGCTGGACACAGCAGTGCACCACGACCGGCGCCGACACCTGGCGGACGAGCCCGGCGAGCTGCTCCTCCACGACGTTCGACTCGATCGCCGACAGCTTGCCGAAGCCGCTGACGGTGGGCAGGCCGCCCTGCAGCACGGCGGGCACCGACGGCTCGTCCAGCTGCACCAGGACCGAGGCCCCGGGCACCCGGGCGGAGACGGCCGCGACGTGGGCACCGATCCCCTCGGCGAGGGACTGCGCCAGGTCGCGGCGCGCCCCGGCGTCCACCACGGCCCGGTCGCCACGGCTGCGCTCCAGCCCGGCGGCCAGGGTCCACGGACCGGTCACCTGGATCTTCAACGGCCCCACGTAGCGCTCGGCCACCTCGTAGAGGGCGTCCAGGTCGCGGGCCAGTGCCTCCCGGGCCCGGCGCAGGTCGGCGCCCGGACGGGCGACCAGCCGCCAGCCAGCCGGGGTGAGGTCCACGTAGAGGTCGACCAGCAGTGCGGCCGCGCGACCGATCAGGTCCGACCCGGCGCCGCGGCCGGGCAGCTCGGGCAGGTGCGGGAGGTCCGGCAGCTCGCCGACGACCAGCCGCATCGCCTCGACCGGGTCGGTGCCGGGCAGGGACCCGACCCCGGTGGCCGGCCCCCACACCGGGAGCGCCGACCGCACCTCGCCGTCGGCGCCCGGCTCACTGCTGTCGTCCGGGAAGTGCGTCGCCGAGGTCACGTGCCGACCGTAGCCCGCCGTCCCGCCGGCACCGGCGACGGTCAGCTCAGTGCGGTCTCCGGCCGTTCACCGGCGCGCATCACGGTGCCCTGTCCGAGCACCAGGTCACCCCGCTCGGCGTCCGGTGCGTACAGCACGGCCGACTGGCCCGGGGCCACTCCGCGCTGGCGCTCCCCCAGCACGAGGCACAGCCCACCGTCGTCGGCGAGGGAGACCTCGCAGGCGACCGGCGTGGCGTGGGCGCGCAGCTGCACCTGGGCCCGGAACGGCAGGTCGGGCACCGGCCCGGTCCAGGTGGGCGTCCCGGTGCGCACCTCGTCGACCTCCGCCTGGTCCGCCGTGCCGATCGTCACGGTGCGGCTGACCGGCTCGATCCCGAGCACGTACCGCGGGCGCTGGTCACCGACGGTGACACCCAGCCCACGACGCTGGCCGATGGTGAAGCCGTGCGCGCCGGCGTGCGTCCCGACGGTCTGGCCGGTGGCGGCGTCGACGACCGGGCCGGGCTGCTCACCCAGCTTCCGGGCGAGGAAGCCGCGGGTGTCGCCGTCGGAGATGAAGCAGATGTCGTGCGAGTCCGGCTTGGTGGCCACCGCGTAGCCGCGCTCGGCCGCCAGCTCCCGCACCCGCTCCTTGGTCATCGAGCCGAGTGGGAAGACGGCGCCGGCCAACTGCTCGGCGGTGAGCACGCCGAGCACGTAGGACTGGTCCTTCGCCGGGGCGACCGAGCGACGCAGCTCGCCGTCGGCCAGCCGGGCGTGGTGCCCGGTGACGACGGCATCGAAGCCCAGCGCCCGGGCCCGGTCGAGCACGGCGGAGAACTTGATCTTCTCGTTGCAGCGCAGGCAGGGGTTCGGGGTCCGGCCGGCGGCGTACTCGGCGACGAAGTCGTCGATGACGTCCTCACGGAACCGGTCGGCCAGGTCCCAGACGTAGAACGGGATGCCCAGCTCGTCGGCGACCCGCCGGGCGTCGTGGGAGTCCTCGACGCTGCAGCACCCTCGGGCACCGCTGCGCAGCGTCTGCCGGTCGGGTGAGAGCGCCAGGTGCACGCCGGTGACGTCGTGCCCCGCCTCGACGGCGAGTGCGGCGGCGACCGCGGAGTCCACTCCCCCGCTCATGGCGGCGATCAGTCGCATCTCAGTGCCGCCCGGTCCCGGCCCGACGGGCCCGCTCCACGACCGGGCCGATCACCTCGAGCAGTGCGTCGACGTCGGCGTCGGTCGAGGTGTGCCCCAGGCTGAACCGCAGCGAGCTGCGGGCCCGGGCGGGGTCGGCGCCGGCGGCCAGCAGCACGTGGCTGGGCCGGGCGACGCCTGCGCTGCAGGCCGACCCGGTCGAGCACTCGATGCCCCGGGCGTCCAGCAGCATGAGCAGCGCGTCGCCCTCCGCACCGGGGAAGGACAGGTGTGCGTTGCCCGGGAGCCGCCCGGGACCACCGGCCACCACGTCGTCCAGCGGTGGGCCGTTGAGCTGGGCGTTGGGCACCTCGGTGACCACCCCGGCGACCAGTCGGTCGCGCAGCGCGGCCACCCGCGCCGTGCGCTCGGCCCGGTCCGCGACCGTGGCGTGGGTGGCCGCGGCCAGCCCGACGATCGCGGCGACGTCCAGGGTGCCGGACCGGACGTCGCGCTCCTGCCCGCCACCGTGCAGCAGCGGGGTGCACTCGGCGTCCCGGCGCAGCAGCAACGCACCGGCGCCCATCGGGCCACCCACCTTGTGCCCGGTCATGGTCAGGGCGTCGACGCCGCTGGCGGCGAAGTCCAGCGGCGACTGGCCGATCGCCTGCACCGCGTCGGTGTGCAACGGCACCGCGACCTCGTGGGCGACGGCGGCCAGCGCGGTCAGGTCGCTGACGGCGCCGATCTCGTTGTTCGCCCACATGACGGTGGCCAGGGCGACGTCCCCCCCGTCGCCGAGGGCGTCGGCCAGCGCGTCGGCGGTGACCCGGCCGGTCGGCTCGACCCGCAGCCAGGTGACCTCGGCGCCCTCGTGCTTCTCCAGCCACTCGACGCTGTCGAGGACGGCGTGGTGCTCGGCCGGGCTGGCCACGATCCGGCGACGTCCCTGGTCGGCGGTGCGGCGGGCCCAGTACAGCCCCTTGACCGCGAGGTTGTCCCCCTCGGTGCCACCACCGGTGAACAGCACCTCCGACGGCCGCGCCCCCAGGGCGGCGGCCAGGCGCTCCCGCGACTGCTCGGCCACCCGCCGGGCCTCGCGGCCGCTGGCGTGCAGGGAGGAGGCGTTGCCCACCCGGGCCAGCTGCTCGGTCATGGCCGCGAGCGCGACCGGCAGCATCGGGGTCGTCGCCGCGTGGTCGAGGTAGGTCATGGCAGAGCCAGCGTAGGCCTCGCCCGCCGGGGGCAACCCGATCGTGTCCGACAGGTGGAAGTGCGCACGGCCTTCCCGCCTCCTCGTGCCTGTGGCCGCGACGTGCGCCGAGCGCCGACCCGGAGGCCGGCGCCCGACGCGACGTGCTGGGGCGACCCTCCTGCGGCCCCTCGTCGCGAGGGAGCAGGAGGGTCCTCCTGCTACTTGCGGGCGCTGATCTGCTCGGTGGCCGCCGGGACGACGGTGAACAGGTCGCCCACCACGCCGAAGTCGGCGAGCTCGAAGATCGGCGCCTCGGGGTCCTTGTTCACCGCGACGATGGTCTTCGAGGTCTGCATGCCGGCCCGGTGCTGGATCGCCCCGGAGATGCCCACCGCGATGTACAGCTGCGGCGAGACCGTCTTGCCGGTCTGCCCGACCTGGAAGGAGTGCGGGTAGAAGCCGGAGTCGACGGCGGCGCGGGAGGCGCCGACGGCGCCACCGAGGGAGTCGGCCAGCCCCTCGATCACCGAGAAGTTCTCCGCACTCGCCACCCCCCGACCGCCGGAGACGACGATCGCGGCCTCGGTCAGCTCCGGGCGGTTGGACTTCTGCTCCACGACCCGGTCGAGCACCCGGGTCTGCTTGGCGGCCTCGGAGACGGCGACCTGCACCGTCTCCTCGGTGCCGGCGGCCGGGGCCGGCTCGGGGGTGACCGAGTTGCCGCGCAGGGTGTAGATCGGCGTGCCGACGGTGACCTGCGAGTGCACGATCGTCGCCCCGGCGAACGCCACCTGGGTGGCGGTGCCGTCGGCGGCGATCTCGGTGACGTCGGTCAGGAAGCCGCTGCCGGTCTTGATGGCCAGCCGGCCGGCGATCTCCTTGCCCTCCGGGGAGGACGGGATGACGACCGCGGCCGGCGACTTCTCAGCGACCAGCTGTGCCAGCACCTCGGCCTTGGGGGCCACCAGGTAGGCGTCGACGTCGTCGGACTCGGCGACGTAGACCTTCGCCGCGCCGTACTCGGCCAGCACGTCCTTGATGCCCGCGGCGGTGCCGGGGGCGCCGATGACGACGGCGGCGGGCTCACCGAGCGCACGCGCGGCGGTCAGCGCCTCCAGCGTCGACTTGCGGGGCCCACCGGCGGCGGGGTTGAGCTCGGCAAGGACCAGGACCTCTGCCATGTCTGTTCTCTCCTCAGCTCTGAGTCTTCAGCACGGTCGCAGCCGGTCAGACGATCTTCTGGGCGGCCAGGTAGCCGACCAGCTTCTCGGCACCGTCGCCCTCGTCGGCGACCTTCACGCCCTCGCCCTTGGGCGGGCGGCCGGCGAAGTCGACGACCTTGCTGGTGGCGGTGGCCAGGCCCACGGTCGACGCGTCGATGCCGAGATCGGCCAGGGTCTTGGTCTCCACCGGCTTCTTCTTGGCCGCCATGATCCCCTTGAAGGAGGGGTAGCGCGGCTCGTTGATCGTGTCCCAGGTGGAGACGATCGCCGGCAGCGGCGCCTCGACCTCCCAGTAGCCGCCGTCGGTCTGCCGCTCGATCTTGGCCATCGAGCCCTCGATCGTCAGCTTGCGGGCGCCGGACAGCTGCGGGATGCCCAGCCGCTCCGACAGCAGCGCCGGCATCACCGAGACCTGACCGTCGGTGGACTCGGCGCCGCACAGCACCAGGTCGTACTCCAGCTGCGACAGCGCGGCAGCGATGACGGCGCTGGTCTGCACGGCGCAGGAGCCGTGGATCGCCGGGTCGCTGACGTGCACGGCCTTGTCCGCGCCCATCGACAGGGCCTTGCGGATGGCGTCGGTGGCGGTGTCGGGACCGACGGTCAGGACCGTGACCTCACCGCCCTGCGCCTCCTTGACGGTGAGCGCCTCCTCGATGGCGTACTCGTCCATCTCGTTGATCACGTTGTCGGCGGTGGCCCGCGCGACGGTGTTGTCCGACGGGTCCAGCTTCCGCTCGCTGCCGGAGTCGGGGACCTGCTTGACCAGAACGACGATGTTCATCGTCAGACCAACCTCCGCGGTGGTTCGGGTGGGCGCGGGCGAGGCCCGCCTCGTGCCGATCATCGAGGCTACTTGCGGGTAACACCCGACGGGGAGGGCGGGGCCGGGTGACCCGGCTCACCCGGCGGCTGTCCACTCCCCCGTGCGGGCGAAGTGCTCGAGGACGGCGGTGTGCGGTGCGAGGTCCAGGCCCTGCGCCGTCACCCAGGCGTCGTCGTAGTAGGTGCAGGCGTAGCGCTCCCCGCCGTCGCACAACAGCGTGACCACGCTGCCCGTGCGGCCGGCGGCGAGCATCTCGGCGATGAGCCCGAACGCGCCCCACAGGTTGGTGCCGGTCGAGCCGCCGGCCCGGCGCCCGGCGACCCGCTCCAGGTGTCGCATGGCCGCCAGCGAGGCGGCGTCGGGCACGCAGACCATCCGGTCGACGATGGTCGGCACGAACGAGGGCTCCACCCGGGGCCGGCCGATGCCCTCGATCCGCGAGCCCCGCCCGGTGGTGGCCGGGTCGGCGTCCCGCCAACCGGGGAAGAACGCCGAGCCCTCCGGGTCGACGACGGCGAGCCGGGTGGGCAGCCGGCGGTACCGGACGTACCGGCCGATCGTGGCACTGGTGCCGCCGGTGCCGGCGCCGACGACGACCCACTCCGGGACGGGGTGCCGCTCCCGGCTCAGCTGCTCGAAGACCGACTCGGCGATGTTGTTGTTCCCGCGCCAGTCGGTGGCCCGCTCGGCGTTGGTGAACTGGTCGAGGTAGTGACCGCCGGTCTCCGCGGCGATCCGCCGGGCCTCGTCGTAGACGGTGCCGGCGTCGGCCACCAGGTGGCAGCGGCCCCCGTGGAACTCGATGAGGGCGATCTTCTCCGCGCTCGTCCTCGCCGGCATCACCGCGACGAAGGGCAGGCCGAGCATCCGGGCGAAGTAGGCCTCGCTGACCGCCGTCGACCCGCTGGAGGCCTCCACCACGGTGCTGCCCTCGTGCAGCTGCCCCGAGCACAGCGCGTAGAGGAACAGCGAGCGCGCCAGCCGGTGCTTGAGGCTGCCGGTGGGATGGGTCGACTCGTCCTTCAGGTACAGGTCGATGCCCCACTCCGGCGGCAGCGGGTAGACCAGCAGGTGGGTGTCGGCGGACCGGTGCGCGTCGGCCTCCACCAGCGCGACTGCCCGCTCCACCCAGGCCCGCCCGCCCGGGTCGGAGCGGTCGACGTCGGTGGGGCGCACGGCGGTCACCGGGGCATGGTGCCGCATGCCCGTCCCCGGCGGCGCCGGGTGCTCAGCGGCCGGTGAAGGTCGCCTTGCCCGGGCCGCTCTCCAGGAACGAGCGCATCCCGGTCGCCTGGTCCTCGGTGTCGAACAGCTCGGCGAACAGTCGGCTCTCCAGCTCCAGGCCGGCCGCCAGGCTGCCGTCCAGGCCCTCGTCGATGGCCCGCTTCGCGGCGGCCAGCGCCAGCGGCGGACCGGCCGCGAACTTCCGGGCCATCGCCACGGCGGTCGCGTGGACCTCGTCGTCGGGGACGACGGCGTCCGCCAGCCCCATCTCCAGTGCCTCCTCGGCGCCCACGTGCCGGCCGGTGAACACCAGGTCCTTGGCCTTGGCCGGGCCGACCAACCGGGCCAGCCGCTGGGTGCCGCCGGCGCCCGGGATCACCCCGAGCTGGATCTCCGGCTGCCCCACCTTCGCGTCGCGGCCCATGATCCGGAAGTCGGCGCACAACGCCAGCTCGTAGCCGCCGCCGAGGGCGTAGCCGGTGATCGCGGCGATCACCGGCTTCGGGATGTGGGCGACCGTGGTGAACGAGGCGGTCAGCTCCCGGCCCCAGGCGACCATGCTCGCGCCGGTCAGCTGGGACATCGCCTTGATGTCGGCCCCGGCGGCGAACACCCGCTCCCCGCCGTAGAGGACGACCGCCCGCACCTCGGGGTCCTTGCCCGCCTCCAGCGCCGCGGCCCGCACCTCCCAGTGCAGCTGCTCGTCGATCGCGTTCATCTTCGGCCGGTCGAGCCGGATGGTGCCGACGCCGTCCTCGACCTGGAGGGTGACGAACTCGGGCGCTGCCATGCGGGCCTCCGTGTGCTGCGGGACGTCGGTGTCCGGGATCGGTCGTGGGTCAGACCCTAGGTGGCGCGGCGGGCGGTGAACCGCCCGTTCTCGCGCTGCACGTCCAGCGGCAGACCGAAGGCGTCCGACAGCAGCGGCGCGGTCAGCACGTCGTCCACCGGGCCGGAGCCGACCACCTCACCACCGCGCAGCAGCAGCGCGTGGGTGTACCCCGGCGGGATCTCCTCGACGTGGTGGGTGACCAGCACCTGCGCGGGTGCGTTCGGGTCGCGGGCCAGGTCCGACAGCCGGGTGACCAGGTCCTCCCGGCCGCCCAGGTCCAGCCCGGCGCCGGGCTCGTCGAGCAGCAGCAGCTCCGGGTCGGTCATCAGTGCGCGGGCGATCTGGGTGCGCTTGCGCTCCCCCTCCGACAGCGTGCCGAAGGGGCGGTGCGCCATCCGGGCCACGCCCCACTGCTGCATCAGCAGCGCCGCGCGGGTCAGGTCGTGCACGTCGTAGCGCTCCCGCCACCGGCCGACGACGGCGTACCCGGCGCTCACCACGACGTCGCCGACCCGCTCGCCTGGGCCGATCCGCTGCGCCAGCGCCGCGCTGGTCAGCCCGATCCGCGGGCGCAGCTCGAAGACGTCGACCGCGCCGAGGGTCTCGCCGAGGATCCCCACCTCCCCACGGGTGGGGTGCAGCTGCGCGCCGACCAGTTGCAGCAGCGTCGTCTTCCCCGCCCCGTTGGGGCCCAGCAGCACCCAGCGCTCGTCGGGCCGGACGGTCCAGTCGACCGCGCGCAACAGGTGCGCCTGGCCCCGGACGACGTCCACTCCGCGGATCTCGACGACCGGCTCAGTCCACACGCCTGCCATCCAACCAACCCGCCGCGCGTCGTGGTCACCGGGTGCGGGCCCGTCGTCGGGCACGATGCCGGGGTGACCGCATGGACGAGTGACCGACCGGTCGAGGTGTGGCCCGGTTCGGCGGCGCCGCTGGGCGCCCACTGGGACGGCACGAGCACCAACTTCGCCCTGTGGTCGGCCGGCGCGTCCGCGGTCGACCTGTGCCTGTTCGACCCCGATGGCACCGAGCACCGGCAGCGGCTGCAGGAGACCACCCACCAGGTGTGGCACGGCCGGCTGCCGGGCGTGGGCCCCGGCCAGCGCTACGGCTACCGGGTGCACGGCCCGCACGACCCCGCCTCCGGCGCCCGGTACAACCCGGCGAAGCTGCTGCTGGACCCCTACGCCCGGGCCGTGGACGGCGAGCTCGTGCTGGACGACGCCCTCTTCGGCTGGTCCCCGGCCGACCCGTTCGCCGCCGACCCGACCGACTCGGCGCCGTTCGTGCCCCGTGGGGTGGTCATCCACGACTCGTTCCCCTGGGACGGCGACCGCGTGCTGCGCACCGCGTGGAGCGACACGGTCATCTACGAGGTGCACGTCAAGGGCGCCACGATGAGCCACCCCGACGTCCCCTCGGCGCTGCGCGGCACCTACGCGGGCCTGGCCCACCCGGCGTTCGTCGAGCACCTGCTGTCCCTCGGGGTGACCGCGGTCGAACTGCTGCCGGTGCACCACTTCGTCAGCGAGCCACACCTGCTCCGCCGCGGGCTGACCAACCACTGGGGCTACAACACGCTCGGCTACTTCGCCCCGCACGCGGCCTACAGCTCGGCGGGCACCGGCGGTGAGCAGGTCACCGAGTTCAAGGCGATGGTCAAGGCGATGCACGCCGCGGGCATCGAGGTGATCCTGGACGTCGTCTACAACCACACCGCCGAGGGCGACCACACCGGGCCGACCCTGTCCTTCCGCGGCATCGACAACGCCGGCTACTACCGGTTGGGCGGCCCCGGCAGCGGTGACGACCTGTCGCGCTACACCGACTACACCGGCTGCGGGAACACCCTCGACGTCCGCCGTCCCCCGGTGCTGGCGCTGCTGATGGACTCGCTGCGCTACTGGGTCACCGAGATGCACGTCGACGGCTTCCGGTTCGACCTCGCCTCCGCCCTGGCCCGGTCGATGCACGACGTCGACCGGCTGTCGGCCTTCTTCGACGTCGTGCACCAGGACCCGGTGGTCAGCACGGTGAAGCTGATCGCCGAGCCGTGGGACGTCGGCGAGGGCGGCTACCAGGTCGGCAACTTCCCGCCGCCCTGGACGGAGTGGAACGGCAAGTACCGGGACACCGTGCGCGACGTCTGGTCCGGCGCCCAGGTGGGGGTGCGCGACCTGGCCTACCGGCTCACCGGCTCCTCCGACCTGTACCGCTCCGACGGCCGGCGTCCCTTCGCCTCGGTCAACTTCGTGACCGCCCACGACGGGTTCACCCTGGCCGACCTCGTCACCTACGAGCAGAAGCGGAACGACGCCAACGGCGAGGAGAACCGGGACGGCGAGGGCCACAACCGCAACTGGAACTGCGGCGTCGAGGGCCCGACCGACGACCCCGCGGTGCGCGAGCTGCGCGCCCGGCAGGTGCGCAACCACCTGGCCACGCTGCTGCTGTCGACCGGGGTGCCGATGCTGACCGCCGGTGACGAGCTGGGGCGCACCCAGGGCGGCAACAACAACGCCTACTGCCAGGACAACGAGGTCTCCTGGCTCGACTGGGGTGCCATCGACCCCGACCTGTGGAGCTTCGTGTCCACCCTGGTCGGGCTGCGGCGCCGCTCCCCCGTGCTGCGGCAGGAGGCCTTCTTCGAGGGCACCGAGATCGCCGGCACGGGCGGCACCCGCGACCTGGCCTGGTTCGCCCCCGGCGGGCACCAGCTCACCAGCAGCGACTGGTTCGACACCGGCCTGCAGACCCTCGGGATGTACCTGGACGGCCGGGGCCTGCGGCACCGCGACGAGCGGGGGCGGCCGGTGCTCGACGACTCGTGGCTGATCTGGCTGCATGCAGGCGCCGACCCGATCGACGTCGTCCTCCCGGGCGCGCCCTGGGGCGACGGCTACGAGCTGGTGCTGGCCACCGAGTACCCGACCGGCACTCCCCCGCAGCCGACCGCGCTGCCGCCGGGCCCCGCACAGCTGCCCGGCCACTCCTCCTGGGCGATGCGGGTGGTCCGTACGCCGACGGCGCACGGCACGCCCTGACCCCTGATCAGGTCGCCTCGGGCACGCCGGCCGCCACTGCGGCGGCCAACGCGTCCCGGGGCGGGTGCCCCAGCAGGTCGGGCAGGTCGCTGCGGGTGTCGGCGAGCAGCCCGGCAGCCACCGTCGAGTAGATCGACATCAGCATCGCCGGCTGGAAGGGCAGCAGGTCCTGTCCCGCCAGCGCCGTCCGCTGCGCTGCCAGCGTGACCGGCCGGTGCTCCGCTCCCCAGGCCTGAGCCAGCTGCGCTGCGGTGAACGCCGTGGTGCCGGCCAGCTCGTAGACCCGGCCGACGTGGGCCGAAGAGTCGGCCGCGACGTCAGCCGCCACCCGGACGGCCACGTCGGCCAGGTCCTGCCGCGCCACCGCGGCGAGCGCACCCGAGCCGAACGGGGCGGCCACCACCCCGTCCTGCGGGGCGGCCAGCTGCCCGAACAGCTCGGCGTAGAGGCCGTTGCGCAGCACGGTCCAGCGCAACCCGCTGCACGCCAGCCGCCGCTCGGTCCAGCGGTGGGCCAGGGCGAACCCGAGGTGGTCCCCGGCCCCGGTCAGGCTGGTGTAGACGACGTGCCCGACCCCCTGCTCCTCGGCGGCGGTCAGCACCCGGTCGTGCCGGGTGAGGACGACGTCGTCCTCGGCGTACCCCGCCGACACGAGCACCAGGACGTCGACGCCGGCGAGGTCCAGCGTCGCCGGGTCGTCCAGGTCGAGGAGCCGGCCGGTGGGTCCGAACGCGCTGGGGGTGCGGCTGCCCGCGTGGGCCGGGAGCCCCGCAGTGACCAGGCCGGTGTGGACGCGTGAGCCGAGCTGACCGGACGCGCCGGTGACGAGCAGCATGGGATCTTCTTCCTCGAGGGGACGATGCACGACTGGCGTGATCGTCGACGGCCCACCGGGGCCGGACAAGGAGGCACTTCCATGTCAGCAGGGCACACCGGGGGAACCGACCTGCTCGACCCCTGCGGCTCTCCCACCCACCCGGACTGCGGCATCCGCGACGTCCTGGACCGGGTCGGCGACACCTGGTCGGTGCTGGTCATCGCCGAGCTCTCCGCCGGCACCCGGCGCTTCGGCGAACTGCAGCGGGCGGTCGTGGGCGTCTCCCAGCGGATGCTCACCCTGACCGTGCGGCGGCTGGAGCGCGACGGGCTGGTGACCCGGACCGTCTACCCCACGGTGCCCGCCACGGTCACCTACGAGCTGACCCAGCGCGGCCGCGAGCTCAGCGGCCTGGTGCGGGTGCTCGCGGACTGGTCGGCGAGCACCCGGGAGGCGGTCACCCGGTCGCGGGCGGAGTGGGACGCGGGCAACCCGGGGTCCGGCGTGCGCTGACGGGCGCATCCCGGCGAGGCCCCCCGCACAGGGGGCCTCGCATCACTCCGCGGCCTGCTCGAAGGTGATGACGGTCCAGCCGAGGAGCAGCCGGTCACCGTCGGCGAGCGGGTGCGGCACGCCGGGCTCCAGCTGGGTCCACTCGGTGGCCTCCGGGCCGGCGACGTGGGTGCCGTTGAGCGAGCCCAGGTCGGTCAGGGAGACCTCCCGACCGGCGCGCTGGATGGCGGCGTGGGCGGAGGAGAGCACGTTCTGGGTGTCGGCGATCGGCACCGGCCGGGCGTTGCCGGTGGTCACCAGGTCGTGGCCGTCGGGACGGCGACCGAGGACCAGGTCCTCGTCGACGTTGACGACCAGGCCGTCGTCGAAGCGCAGCACCGGCGCGGCCGGGGGCTCGGGCCGCCAGAAGGCGGTCTGCTCCCCGCCCTGACCGACCGGCTGACTGGCGACCCGACCCGAGTTGCCGAAGCCCGCGTCGGAGCCGGCGGTGAAGGACTCACCGGTGGGCAGGGAGGTGGCCGGCGGGACGGCGACGGACGGCGATGCGGGCGCCGCGAGCTGCAGCAGGGCACCGGAACCGGGCACGGTGCCCTCGACGAGGTCGAGTGCGACGCCCGGGGGCATCGCCGCGGCGGGCTGGCCCGGGCCGACGTAGAGGGTCTGCCCGAGCGCGAACCCGGAGGCCAGCGTGCAGCCGTCGACCGCCGAGCCGGAGACCGGGACGCCGTCCACGGCCGGCTGGCCCTTGCCCGACCAGAGCGCGACGCCGGCCCCGGTGCCACCGGAGGTGTCGGCGAGCACGAGGGCGAAGGACGCCGGCCCGTCGGCGAGCCGGGACACCTGACCGGCGACGGCGCCGAGCACGCGCTCGGCCCCGGGGCCGGAGACCCCCAGGCAGGCGTGCAGGGCGGCCACCAGCGCCGGTGACCCGGGGGCATCGACCCACAGCAGACCACCGCCATGGCGGGCGACGACAGAGTCTCCGGGGAGGACCTCACAGCGGTCGGGCATGACGGCCAGCCTAATGACCGCGCACGGATCCCGTGCCGCACGGGCGCGTGGCTCGCCGGGACGTCGGTCCATTGCGCACGACCCGCCCCAGCCGCCACACCCGCCGCACCCGTGTGGACACCGACCGGGGTCAGGTGACCACCACCGCCGGTTCCTCTCCTCAGGCGTTGACGACGACGCCGAGCTCGGCGGGGACCACCAGGTGTGCCGAGTGCGGGAGCACACGCACGGTGTAGCCGAACGCGCCGGTGCGGGTCAGCGGCACGGTGCCGGTGAACCAGTGCCGCGAGCCCTCCACGCCGTCGTGTCGCAGCTCCAGCGTGGTGACCTGGTGCAGGCCGTCGGCGTCGTCGACCCGGCCGTAGGCCGCCTCGACCAGCACGTCGGACGGGGCCAGCCCGGGCAGTTCCACCTCGGCCCGCAGGTCGATCCCGCCACCGATCTCCGGGGTCTCCCCCACGCCGGCCGCCTCCACGTGGGCCACCCGGACACCCGGCCAGTGCTCCAGCAGCTTCGCCCGCCAGGCCGCCTCGGCGCGGGCCGGCTCGTAGCCGCCGGCGGCCATCGAGCGGGCGGCCCCCGCAGCCGGCACGTAGAGCCGCTGCACGTAGTCCCGCACCATCCGGGTCGCCAGCACCTTCGGGCCGGTCTCCCGCAGGGTGTCGCGGACCATCTCCACCCAGCGGGTGGGGAGGCCGTCGCTGTCGACCTCGTAGAAGCGCGGGACCACCTGCCGGTCGAGGAGCTCGTAGATCGCCTGCGCCTCGACGTCGTCCCGCCGCTCCGGGTCCTCGACGCCGTCCGCGGTCGGGATGGCCCAGCCGTTCTGGCCGTCGAACCACTCGTCCCACCACCCGTCGCGGATGGAGAGGTTGAGCCCGCCGTTGAGGGCGGACTTCATCCCCGACGTGCCGCAGGCCTCCAGCGGTCGCAGCGGGTTGTTCAGCCAGACGTCGCAGCCCCAGTACAGGTAGCGGGCCATGCCGATGTCGTAGTTGGGCAGGAAGGCGATCCGGTGCCGGATCTCCGGGTCGTCGGCGAACTTCACCATCTGCTGGATCAGCTGCTTGCCGCCGTCGTCGGCCGGGTGGCTCTTGCCGGCGATGACCAGCTGGACCGGCCGCTCCTCGTCCAGCAGCAGCGCCTTGAGCCGACCCGGGTCGCGCAGCATCAGCGTCAACCGCTTGTACGAGGGCACCCGACGGGCGAATCCGATGGTCAGCACGTCGGGGTCGAACGCGGTCTCGGTCCAGCCGAGCTCGGCCTCCGCCGCCCCGCGGGACAACGCCGTGGCGCGCACCCGGCGGCGCACCTCCTCGACCAGCCGGCCGCGCAGCAGCCGTCGGGTGCGCCACAGCTCCGCGGCGGGGATCCGGTCGACGCCGTCGAAGTGCACGTCCTCGTCCACCTCGAGCGGGTCGCCCTGGCTGGTGGTCTGGGTGCCCAGCTCCACCAGCTCGCGGGCGGTCCAGGTCGGGGCGTGCACCCCGTTGGTGATCGACCCGATCGGGACGTCGTCGGGGTCGAAGCCCGGCCACAGCGGGCCGAACATGTCCCGGCTGACGTGGCCGTGCAGCTCGCTCACCCCGTTGGCCCGCTGCCCCAGCCGCAGCCCCATGTGGGCCATGTTGAACTTGCTCGGGTCGTCCTCGGCGCCCAGCGGGAGCAGCTGGTCGAGCGGGACGCCGAAGCCGGCGAAGTAGCGCTCGATCAGCGCCTTCGGGAAGCGGTCGATGCCCGCCGGCACCGGGGTGTGGGTGGTGAACACCGTGCCGCCCCGCACCGCCTGCAGCGCCTCGGGAAAGGACAGGCCGTGGGACTCGGTGAGCTCCCGGATCCGCTCGACGCCCTGGAAGCCGGCATGTCCCTCGTTGGCGTGGAAGACCTCCGGCGGCGGGGTGCCGGTCAGCGAGCAGAACGCGCGGAGGGCACGCACCCCGCCGATGCCCAGCAGCATCTCCTGGCGGAGCCGGTGGTCCTCGCCGCCGCCGTAGAGCCGGTCGGTGACCCCGCGCTCGGCCGGGCTGTTCTCCTCGATGTCACTGTCCAGCAGCAGCAGCGAGACGCGACCGACCTGGGCCCGGTAGACGTGGGCGTACAGCGTGCGCCCCTCCGGCAGCGGCACGGCGATCACCACGGCGTTGCGGTCGGCGTCCCGCACCAGCTTCAGCGGCAGGCCGTGCGGGTCCAGCGCCGGGTAGTGCTCCAGCTGCCAGCCGTCGGCGGACAGGCCCTGGGAGAAGTAGCCCGACCGGTAGAGCAGGCCCACCCCGATCAGCGGGACGCCGAGGTCCGAGGCGGCCTTGAGGTGGTCACCGGCCAGGATGCCCAGCCCGCCGGAGTACTGCGGCAGCACCTCGGTGATGCCGAACTCGGCGGAGAAGTAGGCGATGGTGGCCGGCGCCTCGGCGCCCAGGGACTGGTACCAGTGCGGCGCGTCGAGGTACTCGCGGAGGTCGTCGGCGACCGCCCTCAGCCGCTGCAGGAAGACCGGGTCGTCGGCCAGCGCGGCCAGCCGCTCGGCGCTGACCTCGCCGAGGACCCTGACCGGGTCACCACCACAGCTCGCCCACAGTTCCGGGTCCAGCGCCTCGAACAGGTCGCGGGTCTCGGGGTGCCAGGACCAGCGCAGGTTGGTGACCAGCTGCGACAGCGGCATCAGTGCCTCGGGGAGGGAGGCGCGGACGGTGAGTCTGCGGAGGGCTCGCACCTCCATGACCCTAGCGTGACGACGCTCACCTCCAGGCCGGGACGACGATCGATGTGGACCCGCCCGGGACCACTCCGACCCCACTCGTCACTCCCCCTCCCGGTTGAGCCCGTCCCCCGCCGACGTGTGCGCAGCTGATGATCTGGATAGCGTTGCCCCGATGACTGGCCGCGCTGACCTCCGCCTCGGCATCTCCGATGTCGCCCCCGTCGTGTCCTGCGGGTCGTTCTCGACCCGCGCCGTGGTCGGTGAACACCTGCCGATCACCGCCACCGTCTTCCGCGAGGGCCACGACGCCGTGGCCGCCAACGTGGTCTTCACGCCTCCGGGCGAGGAGCCCTCGGCGGCCCCGCTGCTCCGGATGACGAAGTTCGGGCCCGAGCCCGACCGCTGGACCGCCACGGTCGTGCCCGACCGCGAGGGTCTCTGGACCTATCAGGTCGAGGCCTGGGACGACCCGCTGAGCACCTGGCACCACGACGTCGAGGTGAAGGTCGAGGCCGGCCAGGGCCCCGAGGAGCTGGCCAACGACCTGGAGTCCGGTGCCCGGCTGCTCGAGGAGGTGGCTGCCGAGGCCCCCGAGGAGCACCGCGAGGCGCTCACCGGTGCGGCCACCGCGCTGCGGGACGAGTCGCTGCAGCTGACCGCGCGGATCGCCCCCGCCCTCTCCCCCACCCTGCAGCAGGTGCTGCACGACCACCCGGTGCGCCGGCTGGTCACCGGGTCGCAGCGGCACGAGCTGTGGGTCGACCGGTCGCGTGCGCTGTACGGCTCCTGGTACGAGTTCTTCCCCCGCTCGGAGGGCCCCGTGGTCGGTGGCACCCCGACGCACGGGACGTTCGCCCAGGCTGCCGAGCGCCTGCCGGCCATCGCCGAGATGGGCTTCGACGTGGTGTACCTGCCGCCGATCCACCCGGTCGGCAAGGTCAACCGCAAGGGGAAGAACAACACCCTGGTGGCGCAGGCCGACGACGTCGGCTCACCGTGGGCGATCGGCAGCGACGAGGGCGGGCACGACGCCGTCCACCCCCAGCTCGGCACCCTCGACGACTTCAAGGCCTTCGTCGGCCGGACGCGCGAGCTGGGCATGGAGGTCGCCCTCGACCTCGCCCTGCAGGCGGCGCCGGACCACCCCTGGGTCACCTCGCACCCCGAGTGGTTCACCACCAAGCCCGACGGCACGATCGCCTACGCGGAGAACCCGCCGAAGAAGTACCAGGACATCTACCCGATCAACTTCGACAACGACCCCGAGGGCATCTACGCCGAGGTGCTGCGGGTCGTCCGGCACTGGATGGACGCCGGGGTCCGGGTGTTCCGGGTGGACAACCCGCACACCAAGCCGCTGAACTTCTGGCACTGGCTGATCTGGGAGGTCAAGAAGACGGATCCCGACGTCCTCTTCCTCGCCGAGGCGTTCACCCGGCCGGCGATGATGCACCAGCTGGCGCGGATCGGCTTCACCCAGAGCTACACCTACTTCACCTGGCGCACCGAGCGCTGGGAGCTGGAGGAGTACGGCCGGGAGCTGGCCGAGAACGCGCACTACATGCGCCCGAACTTCTTCGTGAACACCCCGGACATCCTGCACGAGACGCTGCAGGTGGGCGGCCCGCCGATGTTCAAGATCCGCGCGGTGCTGGCCTCGATGATGAGCCCGACCTGGGGCGTCTACTCCGGCTACGAGCTGTTCGAGCACGTCGGTCTCCGTCCGGGCAGCGAGGAGTACCTGGACACCGAGAAGTTCCAGCTGCGTCCCCGTGACTGGGCTGCCGCCGAGGCCTCCGGTCGCACCCTGGCGCCCTACCTGCGCCGGCTGAACGAGATCCGGCGCGCGCACCCGGCCCTGCAGCAGCTGCGCACACTGCGGTTCCACCCGATCGACAACCCGAACCTGCTCTGCTTCTCCAAGACCGACCCGGGTTCCGACGACTGCGTGCTCGTGGTGGTGTCGCTCAACAGCACCTACACCCAGATCGGGACGACCGCCCTGGACATGCCCGCCCTGGGCCTGGACTGGTCGGACGGCTTCTCGGTCACCGACGACATCACCGGGGCCCACTACGACTGGGGCCAGGCCAACTACGTCGAGCTGGACCCCTACCGGGAGCCGGCGCACGTGTTCACCGTCCACCGCAGCCTGTCCGGGTCGCACCCGCCGCACTGACCCCGTCCTCGACAGCGGCGGGTGTGCCGGCCGAGCCCCCGGCCGGCGCACCCGCCGCACCGATCCACCGCCCCCCGCAACGAACGAGGACCGAGTTCATGACCCTCCACGTCCCCGCACAGTCGACCCCCGGCGCGGGCGAGCAGTCGGGCCTGCCCGCCCCTGGCAGCGACCCCGAGTGGTTCAAGCGCGCCGTCTTCTACGAGGTGCTCGTCCGCGGCTTCGCCGACAGCAACGCCGACGGCATCGGCGACCTGCGCGGCATGCTGGGCAAGCTCGACTACCTGCAGTGGCTCGGTGTCGACTGCCTCTGGCTGCCGCCCTTCTTCGCCTCCCCGCTGCGCGACGGCGGCTACGACGTCAGCGACTACACCGCGGTGCTGCCGGAGTTCGGCGACATCGAGGACTTCAAGGAGCTCATCGGCGAGGCCCACTCCCGCGGGATGCGGATGATCATCGACTTCGTCATGAACCACACCTCGGACCAGCACCCCTGGTTCCAGGCCAGCCGCAGCGACCCCGACGGCCCCTACGGCGACTTCTACGTCTGGGCCGACGACGACACCGGCTACGCCGACGCCCGGATCATCTTCGTCGACACCGAGAGCTCGAACTGGACCTTCGACCCGGTGCGCAAGCAGTACTTCTGGCACCGGTTCTTCAGCCACCAGCCCGACCTGAACTTCGAGAACCCGAAGGTGCAGGAGGCGATCATCGACGCCCTGCGCTTCTGGCTGGACCTGGGCATCGACGGCTTCCGGCTCGACGCCGTCCCCTACCTCTTCGAGGAGGAGGGGACCAACTGCGAGAACCTCCCCCGCACCCACGAGTTCCTCAAGAAGGTGCGCAAGGTCGTCGACGCCGAGTACCCCGACCGGGTGCTGCTGTGCGAGGCGAACCAGTGGCCGGCCGACGTCGTCGAGTACTTCGGCGAGGACGGCGACGAGTGCCAGATGGCCTTCCACTTCCCGGTGATGCCGCGCCTGTTCATGGCCGTGCGCCGGGAGCAGCGGTTCCCGATCTCGGAGATCATGGCGCAGACGCCGGACATCCCCGACAACTGCCAGTGGGGTGTCTTCCTGCGCAACCACGACGAGCTGACCCTGGAGATGGTCACCGACGAGGAGCGCGACTACATGTGGGGGGAGTACGCCAAGGACCCCCGGATGAAGGCCAACATCGGCATCCGCCGGCGGCTGGCGCCCCTGCTCGACAACGACATCGACACCCTCGAGCTCTTCACCGCCCTGCTGCTGTCGCTGCCGGGCTCGCCGGTCATGTACTACGGCGACGAGATCGGCATGGGCGACAACATCTGGCTCGGTGACCGGGACGGCGTCCGCACCCCGATGCAGTGGACCCCGGACCGCAACGGCGGGTTCTCCACCGCCGACCCGCAGCGGATGCACCTGCCGCTGGTGGCCGACCCGGAGTACGGCTTCCAGGTCACCAACGTCGAGGCCCAGCTGCGGAACTCCAACTCGTTGCTGAACTGGATCCGCACCATGATCGCGGTGCGCAAGCAGCACCCGACCTTCGGTGTCGGCAGCTACGCCGAGATCGGCTCCCGGAACCCGACGGTGCTCTCCTTCGTGCGCGAGTTCGGGGACGATGTCGTGCTCTGCGTCAACAACCTGTCCCGGTTCCCGCAGCCGGTGGAGCTCGACCTCCGCCGCTTCGAGGGCTACACCCCGGTCGAGCTGACCGGGCGGGTGCAGTTCCCGCAGATCGGCGTCCTGCCGTACATGCTCACGCTCGGCGGCCACGGCTTCTACTGGTTCGAGCTGTCCAAGCCCACCGCCTCGGCGGGCGAGGAGGACGAGGACTGGGAGACCACCGCGAGCGGCAGCGTGGCGCAGTCGCTGCTCGAGGCCGGGGTGGTCGGCCCCGCCGACGCCACCGCCGGCACCGGCGGCCTCGGTGCCGAGGCCCCGACGACCACGACCCCGACCGACGGAGAGTCCCGATGAGCGCTCTGACCGACATGCTGGCCGACTGGATGCCCGGTCAGCGCTGGTTCGGCGGCAAGGGCCGCGAGTGGGCAGGGGTGACCGAGGAGGGCTTCTTCCTCGACCAGTCCGACCCGGCGCTGTCGGTGCACCGCGTGCGGGTCGAGTACACCGACGGGGCCAGTGACACGTACCTGGTGCCGCTGTCCTGGCGCAGCGCACCGGCCGAGGAGCTCTCCACGGCCTTCGTCGGCGCGGTCTCCGGGTCGCACGGCGAGAACTACGCTTACGACGCCATGCGGGACCGGGACGCGACCGTGCCGTGGCTGACCCACCTCGTGGCGGCCTCCACCGTCGGGCCGATGCGGTTCCACCCGGCCGGCGTGGCCTACATCCCCGAGGGCCTGCCCGGGGACGTGATCTCCACCGAGCAGAGCAACACCTCACTGGTCTTCGGCGAGACGGCGATCCTCAAGCTGTTCCGCCGGCTCGAGCCCGGGCTGAACCCCGACGTGGAGATCCACGACGCCCTGCGGCAGGCGGACAACCAGCACATCGCGGGGCTGCTCGGGTACATCGAGGTCGACGACCCGAACGGGCTGGAGCCGGCCACCGTGGCCATGCTCCAGACCTTCGTCCCCAACGCCAGCGACGGGTGGCGGCTGGCCACCTCGAGCGTCCGGGACCTGTACGCCGAGGCCGACCTGCACGCCGACGAGGTCGGGGGCGACTTCGCCGGGGAGAGCGAGCGGCTGGGCGAGGCGACCGCCTCGGTCCACGCCGACCTGGCCCAGGTGCTCCCCTCCGAGCCGGCCGACCGTGACTGGTACGCCACCGTCGCCGGGCAGATGACGGCTCGGCTGGAGGCGGCCCTGGCGGTCGTCCCCGACCTCGCCGAGCACGCCGACGCGTTGCGCAGCCTGTACGCCGCGGTCGCCGACACGACCGAGCCGGTCGTCCGTCAGCGGGTGCACGGCGACCTCCACCTGGGCCAGGTGCTGCGGACGACGACCGGCTGGATCGTCCTGGACTTCGAGGGCGAGCCGGCCCGTCCGCTGGCCGAACGACGCGAGCTGGACACCCCACTGCGGGACGTGGCGGGGATGCTCCGTTCCTTCGACTACGCCGCGCGGCACATGCTGGTCGAGCAGCCCGACGACCCGCAGCGGGCCTACCGGGCGCAGGAGTGGGCCGAGCGCAACCGGCGCGCCTTCTGCGAGGGCTACTCCGCCGCCGGCGGGGTCACCCTGTCCAGCGACTCCGCGCTGCTGCGGGCCTTCGAGGCCGACAAGGCGGTGTACGAGTGTGTGTACGAGGCACGCAACCGACCGCACTGGCTGATGATCCCGCTCAGTTCGCTGTCCCGGCTGGCCGCCGGCAACTGAAGGAGGGCCCCGCTGCCCCCACCGCTCGCACCCTCGCGGCGGGACCCTGCAGAAGGGCCTGACCGGACGACCAGCACGACGACGAGACAGACCTGGAAGGACCACCGATGAGCACCGACGACGCCAGCACCCCGCCGGGCACGGACACCAACAGCGAGCCCGCCGACAAGGCAGAGCTCATGCGCCGGGTCGAGGAGAAGACCGAGGAGGTCCGCGAGGCGAGCGAGACCGACAGCCCGCCCGCCCCGGCCACGAAGGCCACCCGCAAGGCCGCCGCCAAGAAGGCGCCGGCGAAGAAGGCGGCGGCCGAGGCCCCCGCCAAGAAGGCCACCGCCCGCAAGGCACCGGCGAAGGGCACCGCTGCCGCCGCCGCGTCCGACGGTGACCAGGTGAGCACCGCCGCCGACGGGGCTGCCCCGGCCAAGCGCGCGGCGAAGAAGGCCGCGCCCGGCGAGACCCCGGCCAAGCGGGCACCGCGGAAGGCGACCAAGAAGGTCACCGCCGCGCCCGTGATCGCGCCGGCGCCGATCGCCGAGCCGGGCGACCCGACGGGCCCGCCGGCTCCCCAGCCGGAGCCGCCGAGCCCCGACCCGGCCGAGCCGAACACCCCGCAGGCCCCCGAGGGCGGCGAGCAGGGCGGCACCGGCGGCCACTCCCCGGCGGAGACGGCCTCCGAGCCCGCTCCGGACACGGTCTCCCCCGCCTCCACCGACACCGCCTCCATCGAGACCGCCTCGGCCGACAGCCCCGCCACGGGCGCCCCGGCCGCTGACGACCAGGCCGGTGCGGCGGTCACCACCGCCGACCTGGTCACCGACCAGGTCACCGACCTGCCTCCCGCGCCGGACGAGGCGCCCGAGCCGGCTGCCGCCGGGCTCGTCGACGCCCTCCCCGAGGGGGAGCCGCCGGTGAGCACCTCGGTGCCGGCCGAGTCCACCCCGTCCGCTCCCGAGGTGAACCAGGAGCAGCTGGCCGCGGTCGTCGACGGCTGGTCCTTCGACCCGCACGGCGTCCTCGGCGCCCACCGCGTGTCCGAGGGCTGGGTCGTGCGCACGCTGCGCCCGGACGCCGAGGCCGTCGCCGTCGTCGACCAGGACGGCAGCCGCTACGAGGCCCGCCAGATCTTCCGCGGCGGCGTGTACGAGGCCCGGCTCCCCCAGCAGCCCGGCGACTACCGGATCGAGGTCGTCTACCCGAACGGGCAGGGCGGCACCGACACCTTCACCGTCGACGACCCGTACCGCTGGCTGCCCACCCTGGGCCAGCTCGACCAGCACCTCTTCCGCGAGGGCCGGCACGAGAAGCTGTGGACCGTCCTCGGCGCCCACGTGATCGGCTACGACACCCCCGGCGGCCGCGTGGACGGCGTCTCCTTCGCCGTCTGGGCGCCCAACGCCCGCGGCGTGAAGGTGACCGGCGACTTCGACTACTGGGAGGCGCGCGCCTACCCGATGCGGTCGCTGGGCTCCTCCGGCGTCTGGGAGATCTTCGTGCCCGGTGCGCAGGCCGGCACCCGGTACCGCTACCACGTGCTCGGCGCCGACGGTCAGTGGCGGGTCAAGAGCGACCCGATGGCCTTCGCCACCGAGGTGCCGCCGGCCAACGCCTCGGTCGTGACCACCTCCGCCCACGAGTGGGGCGACGCCGAGTGGCTGGCCCAGCGCGCCGAGGCCAAGTGGCACGAGCAGCCGATGAGCGTCTACGAGGTGCACGCGGCCTCCTGGCGGCAGGGGCTCTCCTACCGCGAGATGGCCGACGAGCTGGTCGCCTACGTGAAGGACGCCGGGTTCACCCACCTGGAGTTCATGCCGCTGGCCGAGCACCCGTTCGGCGGCTCGTGGGGCTACCAGGTCACCTCGTACTACGCGCCCACGTCGCGCTTCGGCTCCCCCGACGACCTGCGGTACCTCATCGACGCCGCGCACCAGGCCGGCATCGGCGTCATCGTCGACTGGGTGCCCGCGCACTTCCCGAAGGACGAGTGGGCACTGGCCCGCTTCGACGGCACGCCGCTGTACGAGCACGCGGACCCGAAGCGCGGCGAGCAGCCCGACTGGGGCACGTACGTCTTCGACTTCGGCCGGCCCGAGGTGCGCAACTTCCTGGTCGCCAACGCGCTGTTCTGGGCCCAGGAGTTCCACGTCGACGGCATCCGGGTCGACGCCGTCGCCTCGATGCTCTACCTGGACTACTCGCGCAACGACGGCGAGTGGACGCCCAACCAGTACGGCGGCCGGGAGAACCTCGACGCCGTGGCCTTCCTGCAGGAGATGAACGCCACCCTCTACCGGGAGGTGCCCGGCGTCATCTCGATCGCCGAGGAGTCGACCGCGTGGCCGGGCGTCACCCGGCCCACGTACCTCGGCGGTCTGGGCTTCGGCTTCAAGTGGAACATGGGCTGGATGCACGACTCGCTCGGCTACATGGCCAACGAGCCGGTCTACCGCAGCTACCACCACGGCCAGCTGACGTTCTCCATGGTCTACGCCTACTCGGAGAACTACACGCTGCCGATCAGCCACGACGAGGTTGTGTACGGCAAGGGCTCCCTGCTGCGGAAGATGCCCGGTGACCGGTGGCAGCAGCTGGCCAACCTGCGCGCCTACCTGGGCTACATGTGGGCCCACCCCGGCAAGCAGCTGCTGTTCATGGGTTCGGAGTTCGGGCAGCTGTCGGAGTGGGCGGAGAGCCGGTCGCTGGACTGGTGGCACCTCGACGACCCGGCGCACCGCGGCGTGCTGGAACTGGTGACCGACCTCAACACGGTCTACCGGGACAGCGAGGCGCTCTGGAGCCAGGACGTCGACCCGGCCGGCTTCCAGTGGATCGACGCCAACGACGCCGGTGGCAACACGCTCACCTTCCTGCGCCTCGGCAAGGGCGGGCAGCTGCTGGCCTGCGTGGTCAACTTCTCCGGCCAGCCGCACGAGCAGTACCGGATCGGGCTGCCCCGCGGCGGACGCTGGCGCGAGGTGATCAACACCGACTTCGAGGGCTACGGCGGCTCCGGGGTCGGCAACCTCGGCGGCATCGAGGCGGTCCCGCAGTCGTGGCACGGACAGCCGTGGTCGGCGACGCTGACCGCACCGCCGCTGGCCACCCTGTGGTTCGTGCACGAGGGCCCGGAGCCGGAGCTCCCCGACGCGGGTGCGCCGGCCGACCAGGCGCAGATCGCGGCGGCCGAGGCATCCGGCGCGGCCGAGGGGCCGGGCAGCGGGCTGGAGCCCATCGAGCGCTGACCGGATCGAGTCGATCGGGAACGGGGCGGGGACCTGCGAGGGTCCCCGCCCCGTCGCCGTCCGGCGGCCCGACCGGTCCTCCCCTGCCTGCCGAGACCGGCACGGTCCGGCAGGATGGACGGCGGTGCTGCCGCCGCAGGCGGCCTGAACGGATTCGAGAACCCATGTCCTCCTCGCCCCGCCGGCTGCTCGCCGGCGCCGTCGCGGGTGCACTGTTCGGGTCGGCCGTGCTGTCCGGCTGCGCGGTGACCCTGATCCAGGGGCGCGCGAGCCCCGCAGCCGGGCCCCAGGGCGACGTCACGCCCGCGGAGTTCCCGATCATCGGTGCGGCCGACGACGAGGTCGACCGGATCTCCCGCAACGCGCTCGCCGACCTCAACGCCTACTGGACCGCGCAGTTCACCCCGACGTTCGGGCAGCCCTTCACCCCGCTGGCCGGCGGCTACTACTCCGTCGACCCGGGCGACCTCGACCCAGCGCAGTACCCGAACGGGGAGATCGGCTGCGGGGAACCACCGGAGACCGTCGTCGACAACGCCTTCTACTGCGGCCCGGGCACCGAGTACCCCAACGGTGACGCGATCCAGTACGACCGGGCGTTCCTGGGTGCGCTGGCCTTCGGCACCGTCGGCAGCGAGGGGTACGGCCGGTTCATCCCGGCCCTGGTGATGGCGCACGAGTTCGGGCACGCCGTGCAGGGCCGGGTCGGCTACCCGGTGGAGCGGTCGATCAACATCGAGACCCAGGCCGACTGCTTCGCCGGCGCCTGGACGGCGTGGGTCGCCGACGGCAACGCCCGGTACAACTCGATCCGCCCGGGTGAGCTGGACGATGTGCTGCGCGGCTACCTGTTGCTGCGCGACCCGGTCGGGACGGGCGCCTACGAGGGCGAGGCGCACGGCTCCTACTTCGACCGGGTGTCGGCGTTCCAGCAGGGGTTCGACGACGGCCCCTCGGCCTGCCGCGACGACTTCGACGCCACCCGGCTGTACACGCAGAGCGCCTTCCAGAGCGACCTCGACTTCGCCACCGGCGGCGACGCACCCTACGAGCAGACGGTCGAGGACTTCGTCCCCGACGGGCTCGGGGAGTTCTGGCAGCTGGCCTTCGACCAGCTGGGGGAGGAGTTCACCCCGCCCGACGTCGAACCGTTCTCCGGTGAGGCCCCGGACTGCGCCGGCGAGGACACCGACGTCGATCTCCACTACTGCCCCGCCGACGCGACCGTGCGCTTCGACGAGGCCGACCTCACCCTGCCGCTGTACGCCGCCGAGGAGGGCGGGGACTACGCCGTGCTGACCGCGGTGGCGATCCCCTACGCGCTCGCCGCCCGCGACCAGCTGGGGCTGTCGGTCGACGACCGGGCCGCGCTGCGGTCCGCCGTCTGCCTGTCCGGCGCCTTCACCTCCGCGGTGCTCGGCGACGAGACCACCGTGCTGAGCATCTCCCCGGGCGACGCGGACGAGAGCGTCTCGTTCCTGCTCGAGCACGCCACCGACCCCGCGGTGCTGCCCGATGTGCAGCTGACCGGGTTCCAGCTGGTCGACGTCTTCCGCAGCGGGGTCGTCGACGGCCTGGCCGCCTGCGACATCGGCGCCTGAGCCCCCGGCAGTGATCAGGTGACCTGATCACCCGCTGTCCCCCCGCACCAGCGTTGGTGCGGGAGGACAGTCAGTGATCAGGGGACCTGATCACTGCTGACCGCGGTCAGAAGAGGGCGGTCATGAGGGCGCGGCGGGCCGGGCCGACCCGCGGGTCCTCGTCGCCCACGATGCCGAACAGCTCCACCAGGTGCTGCCGGGCGGCGTCCCGCTCCTCGCCCGCGGTGCGCCGGACGACGTCGAGCAGCCAGCCGAACGCGGCGTCGACGTCGCCGGTGCCGAGCAGGAAGTCCGCGGCGCGGGTCTGCGCGGCGATGTCGTCGGGAGCGGCCTCGGCGGCGGCCAGCGCATCCGGCCCGGCCTCCTCGGCCCGGCGGAACAGCTGGACCTGACGCAGCGCCAGCCCAGCCACCGGGTGCTCCGGCTCGGTCTCCAGGATCGCCTGGTAGGCAGCCTCGGCGGCGGCCAGGTCACCCCGGTCGAGAGCGGCCTCGGCGGCGTCCAGGCGCGGGTCCTCCGGCTCCTCGGCCTCGCCGTCGCCCTCCGCGGCCCCGGGCACCGCGCCCCCGCTGGTGGCCGCGACGAGCTCGGTCACGAACTGCCGGGCCTGCTCCTCGGGGATGGCGCCGGTGAACTCGGCGACCAGCTGGCCCTGCCAGACGGCCTTGACCGCCGGGATGCCCTGGACCCGCAGGCCCTGGGCGAGCGCCGGGTTCGCGTCGACGTCGACCTTGGCCAGCACCCAGGAACCGGCCCCCTCGGCGGCCAGCCGCTCGAGCACCGGGGAGAGCTGCTTGCACGGCCCGCACCACTCGGCCCACAGGTCCAGGACGACGGGGACCTGGAAGGAACGGTCGAGGACCTCGCTCTGGAAGGTCGCCTCGGTGACGTCGATGACGGCGCTGCCGGGCGCACCGGCTGGGGCGGTGGCGCTCGGCGGCGGGGCGGCCGCGGCGCGGGCTGCCGCCTCGTTGCGCGCCTGGACAGCGGCGAGGTCGACCGCACCGGCCAACGACGCCGCCATCTGGGCCTGCTGGGCAGCGGCCCGGGGATCGGTTCGAGCGGGACGGTTGGGCTGCATGACCTCGATCATCCCACTCGCCGGCGACGGACCGCCCCGGGCCGGGTCAGGCCGGTGACCAGACCCCCAACTCGTTGCCGCTCGGGTCGGCGAAGTGGAACCGCCGGCCACCCGGGAAGTCGTAGGGCCCCTGGACGACGCGGCCCCCGG
Source organism: Modestobacter sp. KNN46-3 (assembly GCF_011039295.1). Lineage (NCBI taxonomy): Bacteria > Bacillati > Actinomycetota > Actinomycetes > Geodermatophilales > Geodermatophilaceae > Modestobacter > Modestobacter sp. KNN46-3. The sequence continues at coordinate 37,946 of NZ_JAAKGN010000029.1, forward strand.
CCGCCTCCACTGCGGCGAGGGTGCGGTCGAGGTCGGCCGACCAGAGCAGCACCAGCGGGCCGCCCGGGCGGACCTCGCTGCCGACGGCCAGACCGCCCACCTCCGCTGCCGGGTCGCCGGAGGGACCGCGGATGCCGGCGTAGGTGTCGCCGTAGGCGGTGAACTCCCAGCCGAAGGCGTCGGCGTAGAACCGCTGCGCCTCCGCGAGGTCGAGGACGGTGAGCTCGACGTAGTCGATGGCGTGGTGACGGTGCCCGGTGTGGTCTGCCATGCCGCGCATGCTGCCCGGCGGGTACGTCAGAACCGGGCGGCCTCGGTGTAGGTGCCCCACTCGGCGCGCAGGGCGTCGCAGATCTCGCCCAGCGTCGCCTCCGCCCGGGCCGCCTCGAGCATCGCCGGCACCATGTTCTCCTCGGTCCGGGCCACCTCGACCATCCGGGCGACGGCGGCGCGCGCCGCGGCGTCGTCCCGGCGCTGCCGCCGGTCGGCCAGCTCGGCCCGCTGGTCGGTCTCCACCTGGTGACTGACCCGGAGGATCTCCAGGTCGTCGGCGGCAGCGCCGGCGCCGGTCAGCGTGTTCACGCCGACGACCTTCTTCTCGCCCTTCTCCAGCGCCCGCTGGTACACGAACGCCGCCTCGGCGATCTCGCCGGTGAACCAGCCGTCCTCGATGCCGCGCAGGATGCCGGCGGTCATCGTGCCGTCGCTGCCCATCTCCCGGATCCGGGTGAACACCTCCTCCGCCTGCCGTTCCAGCTCGTCGGTCAGCGCCTCGACGTACCAGGAGCCGCCGAGCGGGTCGGCCACGTTGAGCACCCCGGTCTCCTCGGCGATCACCTGCTGGGTGCGCAGCGCGATCTGGGCGGCCCGGGCACTGGGCAGGGCGAGCACCTCGTCCAGGGCGTTGGTGTGCAGCGAGTTCGTGCCGCCGAGCACCGCGGCCAGCGCCTCGACCGCCGTCCGCACGATGTTGTTGTCCGGTTGCTGGGCGGTCAGCGAGACCCCGGCGGTCTGGGTGTGGAACCGGAGCTGCTGGGCCTTGTCGGTGCGGGCGCCGTACACGTCGCGCAGCCAGCGGGCCCAGATCCGCCGGGCGGCGCGGAACTTGGCGATCTCCTCGAAGAAGTCGACGTGTGCGTCGAAGAAGAACGACAGGCCTGGTGCGAAGACGTCGACGTCCAGCCCGCGGGAGAGCCCCAGCTCGACGTAGGCGAAGCCGTCGGCCAGCGTGTACGCCAGCTCCTGCGCGGCGGTCGAACCGGCCTCCCGGATGTGGTAGCCGGACACCGAGATCGGCTTGTAGGCCGGGATCTCCGCGGCGCAGTACTCCATCAGGTCGCCGATCAGCCGCAGGTGCGGCTCGGGGGCGAACAGCCACTCCTTCTGTGCGATGTACTCCTTGAAGATGTCGGTCTGCAGCGTGCCGTCGAGCTGCGCGAGGTCCGCACCCTGGCGCTCGGCCGCGACCAGGTACATGCAGAACACCGGGACGGCGGGGCCGCTGATCGTCATCGACGTCGTCGTCCGGTCCAGCGGGATGCCCTCGAAGAGCACGTCCATGTCCGCCGCGGAGTCGATCGCCACCCCGCAGTGCCCGACCTCGCCGAGCGCCAGGGGGTCGTCGGAGTCCCGGCCCATGAGGGTCGGCATGTCGAAGGCGACCGACAGCCCTCCCCCGCCCTCGGCCAGCAGCGACCGGAACCGCTCGTTGGTCTGCCGGGCGTTGCCGAAGCCGGCGAACTGGCGGATCGTCCAGGCCCGCCCGCGGTAGCCGGTGGCGTGCAGCCCGCGGGTGAACGGGAACTCGCCGGGCCAGCCGATCCGGTCGAACCCGGGGACGGCGGACTCGTCGGCCGGCCCGTAGGCGGGCTCCACCTCCAGCCCGGAGAGCGTGGTGAAGTCCGCGTCCCGCACCCGCCCGGCGGCCAGGGCCGCGTCGTAGCGCTGCTGCCACCGGCTGCGGGCCTCGTTGCCCGGCTGCTCCGTCATGCCCAGATAGTAGGACGTCCAACTACTTTGCGGCCACCCTCCGGGCGGGTCAGTCGTCGGCGACGTCCCCCGCGCCGAGCCGGACCTTCTTGAGCACGTCGAACAGCACGTCCAGCTCCGCGTCGGGCAGGTCGGCGAGCCCGAAGTCCTGGCCGGTCAGCGCCTCGGTCGCCCGCGGGACGACGTCCCGTCCGGCGTCGGTGATCGCGGCGAGCACCCCGCGGCCGTCGGCGGGGTTGGGCCGCCGCTCGACGTACTCGGCCGCCACCAGTCGCTCGATCGCGTTGGTGACGCTGGTCGGGTGCACCATCAACCGGCTGCCGATCACCTTCAGCGGCAGCTGCCCGGTGCGGGAGAAGGTCAGCAGCACCAGCACCTCGTACCGGGCGAAGGTCAGCCCGTGTGGCTTGAGCGCCTCGTCGAAGCGGGCCAGCAGGATCTGCTGCACCCGGAACACGCTAGTCGCCGCCCGCATCGAGGCGGCCGGGCCGAAGTGCTGCTCCCAGCTCTGCGCCGCGCGCTCGATCGGGTCGAAGGGCAGGCCCAGCGGTCGCACCATGACCGGGAGGCTAGTTCTCCGCCGCCGCACCCCCGCCTCCGCCAGGCCCCCGCCGGCGCCGCCGCCGAGTGTCGAGCTGTCGACCCCTGTCGATGCAGGGACACGTCGACAGGTCGACACTCGGCGCACGGCCGCGGCATGCCTGTGGACGGCGGGCCCGGTCACCGCCCTGCGTCGGCCAGGCTCGCCCGGTGGTCGTACCCGCGCACTGTCCACCGGCGCTGCGTGGACGCGTCTTCCGCGGCACCGCAGCGGTCGGGGCGGGCCTGCTCACCCGGCGGCAGCTGGACAGCAGCGCCTGGCACCGGCTATTCCGTGACGTCTACGCGTGCGCCGACGTGGCCGTCACGCACGAGCTCCGCGCCGTGGCCGCCGCGTCGGTCCTGCTGCCGGGCGCTGTCGTCACCGGAGCCAGTGCCGCCGTCCTGTGGGGCCTGGCCGCAGCCGGCCCGGAGGACGACGTGCAGCTGACCGTGCCGCCCGCGACGCGGACCAGCGTGGTCAGCGGCGTACGCGTGAGCCGCGCGGCGCTCCGTCCCGGCGACGTCACCCGCCGGCGCGGTGTCCCGGTCACCACGCCCGCACGGACCGCCGTGTCGCTGGGCGCCGACCGCCCGCTCGACGAGGCCGTGGTGCTCATCCACCAGCTCGCCGCCGTCGGCCTGCTCGACCTCGGCGACGTCCGGGCCATGGCCGCGGCGACCACCGGCCGAGGGTGCCGGCGGGCCCGGGCCGCCGCCGGGCTGGCGGACGGGCTGGCCGGCTCGCCCCAGGAGACCCGGCTGCGGTTGCTGCTGCACCGGGCCGGGCTGCCGACGCCGGTCGCCCAGCTCCCCCTGCACGACGGGCGGGTGTTCGTGGCCCGGGTCGACTTCGCCTGGCCCGAGCAGCGGCTGGCGCTGGAGTACGACGGGCTCTGGCACGCCGAGCCCGGCCAGTTCGCCGCCGACCGCCGCCGGCTCGACCGACTGCTCGCCGCGGGCTGGCGGGTCCTCTTCGTGACCGGCCGACCTGCACCGGCCCGATCAGCTGATCACCCGGATCGCGGCCGAACTGGCTCGCTGAGTGTCGACTCGTCGACCCCTCGTGCGGGGGCGACAGGTCGACAACTCGACACTCGGCGAGGCAGTTCGGCCTATCCCATTCTCACTCGCCAACCAAGACATATGGTGAGATCACGTGG
>NZ_JAAKGN010000289.1:0-2240 GCF_011039295.1 Modestobacter sp. KNN46-3
GGGCACCCTCGCCCTCACCCCTGACTTGCCACGCCGACCCAGCCCGACGACGTTCCCGCGGGAACGTCGTCTGGACGCGATCACTGATCGCCTACGACCACTGACCCTTGGAATAGGTCATCTAGAGTGACCCAGCTTCCCAAGCTGACAGTGCGAGTTCGATTCTCGTCACCCGCTCCACGCACTGCCCGAGTCGCTCGTCACGCGCCCGGGGCGCCTCCTGGCCGAGGTTCGTAGAGCAGCGGGCGACCGCTGAGACCCCACTTTTCGCCGGTCAACTCGTGCATCGAGCCCGCGCCCGGTGGGGATCCAGCCCGCGAGCGCTCCTCCACCAGGCCCGCAGCCGCTGATCTGACCGGGCGTGCACTCCCAACACCCCCAGGACGTCGACAGCCCGGCCGCTCGGTGCAGGTGCGCCTCGTCGGAGAGCGTGCACGTCGGCCCGGCCCCGACCCGCGGCCCCCGCTCGCCGTGGAGTATTCCTGCCGCGTCCGGCGGGCACTCCTGAGGCGAATTGACTTAGCTCAGGCTCACCTAATATAACTCGGAGGCTCGCACCCTCCGGGCCGAGGCTCGCTCGACACCTGCGGCGGCCAGTGCCGCCGCTGCCGAAAGGAAGTGCCCCCCGTGCGCCTGCGCTTGCTCACCACTGCCGTCGTCACCGCGATGGCCCTCAGCGCCTGCGGCTCCGACGCCGAGGAACCGTCGGCGACGGCCGACCAGGAGAGTGACGGACCGGCGACCCGGTCGGTCACCCACGTCCTGGGGACGACGGAGGTGCCGGTCGACCCGCAGCGGGTCGTCACCCTCGACACCCCGCACCTCGACACCGCACTGGCCCTGGACATCACCCCGGTCGGCTCGGTGCATTCCGACGTCGCCACGGGCTTCCCCGAGTACCTGGGCGAGCGGACCGAGGGGATCGAGCCCGTCGGGACGATCGAGGAACCCAACCTGGAGTCCATCGCGGCTCTGGAACCAGACCTGATCCTGTCCTCGAGCGTCCGCCACGAGGACATCTACGACGAGCTCAGCCAGATCGCCCCCACCGTCTTCACCGACTACACCGACGGCTGGCGGTCGATGTTCACGACGACCGCCGACGCCCTGAACATGGCCGAAGCGGGCACGGACGCGCTGGCCGGGTACGACGCGCGGGTCGACGAGGTCGGTGCGGCCGTCGGCGCCGAGGGGGCGACGGCCTCGATCGTGCGCTTCCTACCCGAGGAGACACGCGTCTACGGGCCCGAGACGTTCTCCGGCAGCCTGCTGGCCGACGTCGGGTTCACCCTGCCGCAGCTCGAGTACGACGAGTACTCCATGGCCTACGTCAGCGCCGAGCTGATCGACCAGGCCGACGCCGACATCGTCTTCTCGACCACCTACGGTGACCCGGCTGCGACCACCAAGGACGGGATCACCGCCGTCTGGGACTTCCTCGAGGCCGTGCCCGACTGCGCCTTCGAGGTCGCCGACGACGAGTGGATGCTCGGCATCGGCCTGATCGGCGCCGAGGTCGTCCTCGAGGACATCGAGTCGACCCTGAACGGGTCCGACTGCCTCTGATCGCACCCCGCGATGTCATCCGCCCCGGCCGGCCACGGTCCGCTGGGGCGGGTGACATCGCCGCGCTCGGGTTCGGGGCACGGGCAGCCCGTCCAGCACCGGGACGACCACGACGTGGCGGCACCCCGCTTGCACGTCGAGTGACGAGACGCACTAAGGTGAGCCTCACCTAAATGGCTCTCCTGGAGGTCCGTTGCTCTCCCCTCCCTCGGCCGCTGGCACCGATTGCGCACACGCCCTGCCGCCCACCTTGCTCCCGCCCAGGGTCCGGCGTCTGCTGCACGCCCGAGCCCACGCCGGGACGGTCAGCGGCTACGTCTACGACCCGCAGATCGCCGCCGACCGCGCCCGCGCGCTCCGCGCGGTCCTCCCCCCGTGGGCGTCGCTGTTCTTCGCGGCGAAGGCCAACGGCTCGGCGGCGGTGCTCGCCGCGCTGGCCGGGCCCGGCGGCGTCGACGGCTTCGAGGTCGCCTCCCGCGCCGAGGCGGACGCCGCCCGGGCCGCGCTGCTCGGCGCCGGCCGACCCCTCCGGCTGCTGGCCGCGGGACCGGCGAAGACACCGGCCCTGCTGAGCGCCCTGATGAACGCCGGGACCGAGGTCGTCCACGTCGAGAGTCCTCTCGAGCTGGCCCGGCTGTCCACGCTGGCCGAGGCTCACGGCCGGACCGTGCGCG
>NZ_JAAKGN010000290.1:0-2222 GCF_011039295.1 Modestobacter sp. KNN46-3
ACCGGCCTCCTCGAGCACCGATCGCGGCAGCAGCTCGCCGGCCCGGACCGCGCGGGCCAGCACCCGGCCGGCGGGGCGGGTGCTGGTGGCCAGGTAGGCCTCCGCGACGTCGTCCAGCCGGACGGAGACCGGCACGAGGTCGGCGTCGGACAGCACGGTGCCGGCCGCCAGGTCACCGGCCGCCGACCAGACGGGCACGGTCGCGTCCGCCGCCGTCACCACCCGGGCGCCGACCAGGACCGAGCCGAGGACCAGCAGGACCCCGAGCACCAGCCGCAGGTCCAGCCAGCGGGGCGGGCGGACCCGGCGGGCCGCCGGGCCGGGTGGCGCCGTGTCGGTGCGCGCGCCGGACGGCGCCGCGGTGGGCGCGCTCATCGGTCGGTCATCCCTCGCCCGGTCATCCCTCGCCCTGCCTGTCCGTCTCCGGCCGGTCACCCGGCTGACCTCGCCGTACGCGGTCGCGGGGGGAGATCATGACCGAGGGGCGAGCCGGCGCGCAGCCGTTGTCCACACCTTCGGGTGGACCGTCCGGGCCGTTGTCACCCGACTGCCACACTGGCGGGCACCTTCGACGGGAGAACACCGACCCCATGGCCACCCAGCGCTTCCTGACCCTCGACGACGTGGCGGAGATCCTCAACGTCTCCTGGTCACAGGCCTACGCACTGGTGCGCCGCAAGGAGCTGATCGCCATCCAGATCGGCGGGCGGGGTCAGTGGCGGGTCGAGAAGGACGAGCTGGAGCGGTTCATCCAGCAGAAGTACGCCGAGGCGCGCTCCTCGACCGTCACCGAGGAGCCGGTCCCGGACGACGCCGAGGTCGACTCCACCCGCTGAGCTGATCGCCGGGTACTCAGCCGAGCGCCGGCCCGGCCGTCCGGAGTGCGACGAGCGCGCCCAGCGACACCGCCCGCACCCCGGTGACCACCCCACGACGGCGGGGCTCGTCGACCGGGTGCTCGGCCAGTTCCAGGAAGTCCGCGCCGACCCGGTCGACCGTGCCGGCCAGGACGGCGCCGTCCGCCAGCAGGCAGTGCAGGGCAGCCCGGTCCCGGGCCAGCGCCCGCGCCGCCCGGCGCAGGTCCAGCGCCCGGTCGACGGCGCCCTCCGCGGCCGCGGCGGCGGTCACGGCGGTGAGCCCGGACACCGCGCGCACCGCACCCAGCGCGACCAGCACCTCGCGGTGCTGCTGATCGACCAGCAGCACCCAGTCGACGCCCACGTCGACCAGCCGCCCGGCCAGCTCACCGGCGCCGCAGCTGAGGGAGACCTCCTGCCCGGTCGCGCCCCGCAACCGGTCGGCCAGCCGGACCCGACCGTGCTCGGCGCGCGCCCGGGACGCCTCGTCGGCCTGGTCGACGGCGGCCTCCTGCTCCGCCATCTGGGCCTCGAGGTCGGCGAAGAGCTGCTCCCAGCGCATGGACGGAGGCTAGCTCGTCCACAGATCCTTGCGTTTGGTTGCATTTGCTTTCGTTGATGGTGTTTGGTCGTCGCTGTGACCGGTGTGAGCATGTCCGCGGTGCGCTGGACGGCGACGACGACGACGTTCGTCCTCGTCGCCGGCGGCCTGCGCTGGCTCGGCCCCGAGCCGGGGGCGGTCCGCAGCGCGCTCGCCGACCCGCAGCGGCTGGTCGACACCGCCGGGCCGGACGCCCTCGTGCTGGTGGCGGTGACCGCGCTGGCCTGGGCCTGCTGGGCCTGGGGCGCGCTCGGCCTGCTGCTGACCGCAGCGAGCGCCGCGCCGGGACTGGCCGGCCGGGCGGCCGGGGTGCTGCTGCGCGGCGTGCTCCCGGCCGGCGCCCGGCGGGCTGCGGCCATCGCGATCGGCGTCGGCCTCAGCACCGCGGCGCCCATCGCACTGCCCGCCGGAGCGAGCCCACTGGTCACCGCCTCGGCCGAGACGAACGACCCCGGGCCGGACTGGTCGTCGGGCTCCCCCGGGCCCGTGGTGCAGGCCGACTGGCCGGGCGGACCGGAGCCGGATCTGCCCGGTCCCCCGCCCGCGGAACCCGACCGGCCCGGACCAGCAGCCGGGGAGCACGTCGTCCTCCGCGGCGACTGCCTGTGGGACATCGCCCGCGACTGGCTCGCCGGCCACCGCCCCGGACACCCGGTCGCCGACGCCGAGATCGCCTCCGCCGTCCACGCGTGGTGGCAGACCAACGCCGCCGTCATCGGCCCCGATCCGGACCTGCTGCTGCCCGGTCAGGTGCTGCGGCCCCC
>NZ_JAAKGN010000291.1:0-2141 GCF_011039295.1 Modestobacter sp. KNN46-3
CGACCAGCGCGGTCACCATCTCCCCCCACCGGTCGTCGGGCACGCCGATCACCGCGACCTCGGCGACGGCGGGGTGGCTGAAGACGGCGTCCTCCACCTCGATGGAGGAGACGTTCTCCCCGCCGGAGATGATCACGTCCTTCTTCCGGTCGGAGATGGTGAGGAAGCCGGCGTCGTCGACGGTGCCGCCGTCCCCGGTGTGGAACCAGCCGCCGTCGAGGGCGTCGGCGGAGGCCTCCGGGTTCTCCCAGTAGCCGGCGAGCACGGTGTTGCCCTGCGCCAGCACCTCACCGGACTCGCTCGTGCTGATCCGGGTGCCCAGCGCCGGCACCCCCGCCCGGGAGAGCGCCCTCGCCCGGGTCTGCACGTCCATCTCGTCGTACTCGGCCCGGGGCCGGTTGATCGTCAGCAGCGGCGCGGTCTCGGTGAGCCCGTAGATCTGGTTGAACTCCCAGCCCAGTTCCTCCTCCACCCGGGCGATCGTGCGGGAGGGCGGCGGCGCCCCGGCGACGACGATCCGCACCCGGTCCCGCCCGGGCACCTCGCCGTCCCAGTCGGCGGCCGCGTCGAGCACGGCGTTCCAGACGGCGGGCGCCCCGGCCATCAGCGTGACGCCGTGCCGCTCGACCCGGCGGAGGATCTCGGCACCGTCGACCTTGCGCAGCGCGACCTGCGTGGTTCCCACCCCGGCCGCCGTGTAGGGCAGCCCCCAGCCGTTGCAGTGGAACATCGGCAGCGTGTGCAGGTAGACGTCGCGGTCGCTGACCTGCATGTGCAGGCCGAACGTGGTGGCGTTGACCCAGAGGTTGCGGTGGGTCATCTGCACGCCCTTGGGCCGCGCCGTCGTCCCGCTGGTGTAGTTGATCGTGGCGGTGGCGTCCTCGTCCGGCGCGGACCACGGCCGCGGCTCCGCGTCGTGCCGGAGCAGCCCGGACTCGTACTCCTCACCCAGCAGGAAGCGGTGCGGGACGTCGATGCCGGACAGCTGCGACTCCACCTCCGGGTCGGCCAGCAGCACGCGGGCGCCGCAGTGCTCGACGATGTAGGCGAAGTCCGCGGGTGCCAGCCGGAAGTTGACCGGCACGAGCACCCGACCGAACGAGGGGACGGCGTAGAGCAGTTCCAGCAGCCGGGCCGAGTTGTGGCTGACCACCGCCACCCGCTCCCCCTCGGCGATGCCCAGCGCGTCCAGCCCGGCGGCGACCGCCCGGGCCCGTCGGGCCACGTCGCGGTAGGTCAGCTCCCCCAGCGAGGGAGCCGGCTGGGTCGGCTCGTCGACGACGCCGAGCCGGTCGCCGTAGACCAGCTCCGCCCGGTCGAGGAAGTCACGGGTGGTCAAGGGCACGCGCATGCCGGGCTCCCCGGGGCCGAGGCCGGCTGCGGTGCCGGCCGCTGTCCGAACGTGGTCGCCGTCACGCTAACGGCCACGGCGCGCGACCACGAACCGCTCAGTCCGCGGCGGCCAGCAACCGGGGCAGCGCCTCGCCGATCGGCTCCCGCACGACCAGGTCGGCGAGCCCGTCGTAGGGGGTCGGCTCGGCGTTGACGATGACCACCCGGGCACCGGAGGCGGCGGCCACCTCCACCAGCCCGGCCGCCGGGTGCACGCCCAGGGAGGTGCCGACGGCCAGGAAGACGTCGCAGTCGGCGGCGGCCTGCGCGGCGGCGTCGAGCACGTCGGCGTCCAGCGCCTGGCCGAAGCTGATCGTCGCCGACTTGAGGACGCCGCCGCAGTCGGCGCAGGCGGGGTCGGGCTCGCCGGCGTCCACCCGGGCCAGCGCCGCCGTCATCGGCGTGCGCGCACCGCAGGCCAGGCACTCGACCTCGCGGACGGTGCCGTGGAGTTCCAGCACTCCGCTGCTGCCCGCGTCGGTGTGCAGCCCGTCGACGTTCTGGGTGAGCAGCGCCCGCAGCCGGCCCTGCCGCTCCAGCTCGACCAGCGCGGCGTGGCCGGCGTTGGGTCGCGCGTCGGGGGCGGTGTCCCGGCGCATCAGCCAGGCCCGGCGGCGGATCTCCGGGTCGGCCACGTAGTACGAGAGGGTCACCAGCTTCTCCGCGTCCGGGTCGCGGGTCCAGACGCCGTTGGGGCCGCGGTAGTCGGGGATGCCGCTGTCGGTGGAGATGCCGGCCCCGGTGAGCAC
>NZ_JAAKGN010000292.1:0-2130 GCF_011039295.1 Modestobacter sp. KNN46-3
CGGTCATCGCGTAGCTCTCCTGAAGGACTGTGGTAGGTCATCCAGAAGATCACGCGGTGGCCGCCTCTATGTGGAGGGCCCGCTGGTCACCGGGGCCGTCGCACACCACCTTGGTGGACGCCACTCGGGTCTGACCTGGGGCTGCTTCCGCCCGCACGCGGCGTGTGTCACGATGTCGACTGCACCCCGGGGTCCATTGAGACAAACCCCGCCCGGGGACAGCCATTTTCAGGGGATCGGCCCGCGAGACGACATCACAGAGTGCGTCCCCGACCGGCGGCCGACCGGCGGTGACTCCACGCACCTGTCGAGTCCCGTCGTCTCCCTGGAAGCCCCATGTCTGCTCGTTCCATGCGTGCCCGCGGTGTCCGCCGTGGCCGCCCCATCTCCCTGACCGACGCTTCCGGCCGCGTCCGTGTCTGCGCTTGCTGAGCCGGCGCATCGTCATGTCCAACCGTCGAAGGAGAACCCCGGGTGCGTCTGCCCGCCGGGTGTCCGGGGACTGCGCGTGGTGGGCTACCTGCCTGGAGGCGGCGTCGATGGGCTGGACTGCGATTCGCCCCTGCTCGTCGTGTGTCGCGTCTGCGACGGCCGCCTGGTCTGGGCCTGTCGAGCGCACCGGGCTTCCCGATGCGTGCCCTGCTCCGAGCGATACCGACGGCTGCTCGTCCGGATAGCGCAGTCCCGTTCGGCGTCGGCGCACCGCGGTCACGGGTTCTTCCTCACGTTGACCGCGCCAGGGGAGCGCGAGCACGCCCGGTGGATACCGGGACGGCCCGGCGGCGGTGGTCCCTGTGCTTGCCGGGTCGGGGATCTGGCGGAGTGGAACGCGGCCGCCGGTCAGGCGTGGAACCGGCTGCGGCTGGGCCTGTCGCGGCTGTGCCCGTTCGAGTACTTCCGCGTGGTCGAGGTCCAGAAGCGCGGCGCGCTGCACCTGCACATCCTGGTGTGGTCCGCCGAGCCGCTGCGACGCGACCATGTCCAGGAACTGGCGGTAGCTGCTGGCTTCGGTTGCCAGGTGGACTTGAGCCCCCTGTCGCCCCAGAAGCACGCGAACTACGCGGCGAAGTACGCCACGAAAGCCACCGACCAGCGCGGGGCGGTGCCCTGGGCGGTCGACGTCGTCAACACCCGAACCGGGGAGCTCACCCGGGGCAGCGCACCGGCCCGGTACCGCACCTGGTCCTCCTCGCGGCAATGGGGACTCACCGTGCGGGAAGTGCGAGCAGCCAACCGCGCCGCCATGGAGAACTCGCGGCTCGCCCGATCCGCTGGCGTGGCATCGGCTGACCAACCGACCCCGTCGTCGGTCGCCCAGGGCCCGACGGCGGCAGGTGGCGAGCCTCGCCGCGCTGGCCCGTCTACGGCGGCGGAGTTGGTATGGGCTTGAGCCCGGAGGCCGTCGCGGCGTGGCTGAGCGCATCGTGCGCTGAGCAAGGCGTGCCGGTGCGCGTGTCCGACCCGCAGGTGTTGGCGAAGGTGGCGGCGCTGTTGCCCGCGCCGGTGGCTGGCCCCGCGAACGCGCGGAGCGCGAGCGGGGACAGCCCCGGCCTGGGTCATACCCGCCAGATCGCCCGCACTCGGGATGGGTCCAGCGATCGGGCGCCCAGTTGACCAGGCTCGATCACCGCGTGGTCCAGGACCGCTGCGACGATCGCGGCCTGCCGGGACAGGCTGAGGGTGTCCCACTGGTCGCGCAGCTGCCCGCCGTTTCCCGGCAGGCCGGTCAGCGCGTCGCTGCGGCTCGCGGCCGACAGCTGGCGCTCTCGCCCCTTCATGCGCTGCTCGATCGGCTCCCGGGCTGCGCGCCATTCCCGGGCGCTGATCTCCTGCTTGCCGAACATCACCGCCAGCTCGTCGAGTTGGGCCTGGTCGCCGGCCAGGCCGTCGCTGAGTTCGCCGGCGGCGTCGTCGCTGCGCCGGCCGGCGAGCACGTCGGCCAGCTCTGGGCCGTCCAGGCGCTGCAGGACCGCTTCGACCAACATGCCCTCGAGGGGCTCAGCGACGACGGTGAGGCGGTTACAGCCGCCGTGATCGGGGCCTTTGAGGCAGACGTAGCGGCGGGAGTTCTCCCGGCGGGAGGCGTAGAGCTTGGCGCCGCATTTGCCGCACCGCAGCAGCCCGGAAAGG
>NZ_JAAKGN010000293.1:0-2105 GCF_011039295.1 Modestobacter sp. KNN46-3
TCGCTTTCACCAGCTCTACGGCCTGTTCCCGGAACTCCGGTGAGTACTTGCTCGGTCGGCCCATCAGGACCCCTTCCTCGGGCTGGAAGCCCAAGCTCAGGGTGTCCACCGAAGCGGGTCAACTCCATCCGTCCATTGGCGACGGTGCCGGCCTCGGAGCGGGATGCGGCGGTTTCGCTCCTGGCTAGAGCGGCTGGCCTCGGCGATGGTGACTACGACGCAGATGCACTTCTCGGGCGCACCGGGGGAGCTCGATGGGTTTGCGAGTTGGCGTGGCGGCTGATCAGCCAAGAGCGGGCTAAGAACTTGGATGCCTTCGGCGCCATGCGCGCTGGAAAGATTACGGGATGACTTCCCTTGAAAGCTGGAGAATCGAGACGGCGATGACCTCCCGCCGATAAGGCCCGTTATGTCGCTGGACGGAGTCGTGGCTGACGGCTGGTGGCCTTCGAGCCACCTGGCCCGGGGGCTGCTCCCCGTCCGGCGTGGGAGCATCTCGGCGGCCCTGCGTGCGCGCGCCGGCGGCTGGAGCTGAGCAACAGGAGGACGTCGGGTGCCGGAGAGCAAGCGGGTCATGGTCACCGGGGGTGCCGGCTTCATCGGCTCGCACCTGTGCGACCGGCTGATCGACCTCGGGCACGACGTCCTGTGCGTGGACAACTTCTACTCGTCCACGAAGTCCAACGTCGCCCACCTGCTCGGACACCCGCGGTTCGAGCTGATGCGGCACGACGTCACGTTCCCGCTGTACGTGGAGGTCGACGAGATCTACCACCTGGCCTGCCCCGCCTCGCCGATCCACTACCAGCGCGACCCGGTGCAGACCACCAAGACGGCGGTGCACGGCTCGATCAACGCCCTCGGCCTGGCCAAGCGGACGAAGGCGCGGATCCTGCTCACCTCCACGTCGGAGGTCTATGGCGACCCCGAGGTGCACCCGCAGACCGAGGACTACTGGGGCCGGGTCAACCCGATCGGCCCGCGGGCCTGCTACGACGAGGGCAAGCGGGCCGCGGAGACCCTGTTCTTCGACTACTGGCGGCAGCACGAGCTGGAGATCAAGGTGGTCCGGCTGTTCAACACCTACGGCCCGCGGATGCACCCGCAGGACGGCCGGGTGGTCTCCAACTTCGTGGTCTCCGCGCTGAACGGCGAGCCGCTGACCGTCTACGGGGACGGGGCGCAGACCCGGTCGTTCTGCTACGTCGACGACATTATCGACGGCCTGGTGACGATGATGGAGAGCCCGCGTGAGGTGACCGGGCCGATCAACCTGGGCAATCCCGGCGAGTTCACCATCCGGGAGCTCGCCGACCTGGTCGTGGAGCTCACCGGCTCCGCCTCGGGGCTGGACCGCCGGCCGCTGCCGGTGGACGACCCGACCCGCCGGCAGCCGGACATCACCCGGGCCCGGGAGTCGCTGGGCTGGGCGCCGACGGTGGAGCTGCGCGAGGGCCTGGAGCGCACGATCGAGCACTTCCGCACCGTCCTCGCCTGATCCATGCCGCGCGCGGACTCCGGCGGCACTGGCAGTCGGTGGCCCGAGTCCTACGTTGTGGGTGCTGTCGGACTCCGCGAGCTGCAGGACCGCAACCGCATCGACTCTCGAGTGCCGCGCTGAGGGCTGTCCTGGACACCAGCGTCGTCACCGCCCGGGACGTCGGCCCACTTGCTGCGAGCTGGCCGTCCGCGCCGCACGCTGGCCGAGCTGCACTTCAGTGTGCTCCCTGCGGTGCGAGCCGAGCGGCTGCGGCGGCTGTCCGTCCTCCAAGGGCGGTTCGACGCCCTGCCGTGGACGAAGCGGTGGCGGCCAGCTACGGGCAGCTCACCGCCGCAGTCGTCGCTCCCGATCGTCGACCTCGTGCCCGAGCGATGGACCTGTTGACCGCCGCGACCGCGCATGCCTACGGCGCACGGCTCTACACCCGCAAACGCGGCTGACCTGCAGGGGCGGCGGTGAGCGCGTCGTGCTGCAGAGTGGAGTTGACCCGCTTCGGTGGACACCCTGAGCTTGGGCTTCCAGCCCGAGGAAGGGGTCCTGATGGGCCGACCGAGCAAGTACTCACCGGAGTTCCGGGAACAGGCCGTAGAGCTGGTGAAAGCGA
>NZ_JAAKGN010000294.1:0-2099 GCF_011039295.1 Modestobacter sp. KNN46-3
GTCAGTTAGGTATAAGAGACAGGTCGACGATCGGCCTGCTGCAGTACGTCACGCCGCTGATCCAGCTGGCCATCGGCGTCTTCGTCTACCACGGGCGGATGCCGCCGGACCGGCTCGTGGGCTTCGCCGTCGTCTGGCTCGCGCTGGCCGTCTTCACCGCCGACATGCTGCGCAACGCGCACAGCAACCGGCGGGCCGCCGCACCCGTGCCGGCCGGCGGAGCAACGGGTCCTCGCCCGCCGGCAGCAGGCCCTCGCGCCGGCGCTCGGCCCGGCTCTGCCGGGGCAGGGTCATCGCCGCGTCGCTGTCGGGCGCGGGCCGCTGGGGCCGGCGTGGGGTCACCGAGCGGGGAGCCGCCTCGGCCGGACGCGCGGCCTCGACGGGTGGCTCGACGGGCGGGTCGGTGCGTCGACGTCCCGGGCTCGGGGTCGCGTCGGACGGACTTCCCTCACCGAACGGCGCCGCATGCCTCCCCACAGTGAGACAGGCTAGTCGCGACGGAGGTCCGTGCCCAGGACCCTGCCGGAGCGCTGACGCTGCCGCCCGGCGCGCATCCGGCGCAGCCGACGCACCAGCAGCGGGTCGACGACGAGGGCCTCCGGACGGTCGATCAGGGCGTTGAGCACCTGGTAGTAGCGGGTGGACGTCATCCCGAAGCGCTCTCGGATGGCGGCTTCCTTGGCGCCCGGGAAGCGCCACCACTGACGTTCGAAGGCCAGGATCTCCCGTTCTCGATCGGGCAGGCCCGCAGCCGTGTCGTCCCCAGGCGCCCCGCCCGTCACAGGAGCCCCGTCCGCTGCGGTCGCCTGCGCCGTCCCGGGCTCGGTCCCGACCACCGCTGTGCGCTCGTCCGCCGTCGGCCCGGCGGGCTGCACGGGGTCGTCGCTCATGGTCGTGCCTCCGAGGGAAGGGCGTCGGCCAGGCGCGCCTGGCCCCGGGTTCCGGACCCCGTCGACGGTAGCCGCGTGGCAGCCGCTCCGGCGCGGCTGGCACCGGGGCGCGTCGGCGACCCGTGGAAGACCGGTCAGATGCCGGCCGGCACGGGTGCGGCGGCCCGCCGGTTGCTGTGCGCGTTGCGCAGCATGTCGGCGGTGAAGACGGCCAGCGCGAGCCAGACGACGGCGAAGCCCACGAGCCGGGCCGGCGGCATCGGCTCGTGGTAGACGAAGACGCCGATGGCCAGCTGGATCAGCGGCGTGACGTACTGCAGCAGGCCGATCGTCGACAACGGCACCCGGCGGGTGGCGGCGGCGAACAGCAGCAGCGGGACGGCGGTGGCCAGGCCCGAGCTGGCCAGCAGCAGCCCGTTCCCCACGCCCGCCGTCCCGAAGGCGGCCTCGCCCTGGGCGCCCAGCACGCCGATGACGACCAGCGCGGGGAGGAACACGACCGCCGTCTCCACGAACAGGCCGGGCGCGGCATCGACCCGGACCAGCTTCTTCATCAGGCCGTAGAGGCCGAAGCTCACGGCGAGGGCGAGGGAGATCCACGGCGGGTGGCCGTAGTCGACGGTCAGCACGACGACCGCCACCACGGCGGTGCCGACGGCGACCCACTGCAGCCGGCGCAGCCGCTCCCGGAAGAACACCACTCCGAACAGGACGCTGACCAGCGGGTTGATGAAGTACCCCAGCGACGCCTCGACCACGTGCCCGGAGTTGACCGCGTAGACGTAGACCAGCCAGTTCACCGCGATGAGCACCGCGGCGACCGTCAGCACCAGCAGCGCCCGCCGGTCGGTGACGACGGCGCGCACCTGGCTCCAGCCCCGCCGGACGGTGAGCAGGAGCCCCACGAACAGCAGCGACCAGACCACCCGGTGCGCGACGATCTCCAGCCCGCCGGCCGGCTCGAGCAGGGGGAAGTAGAGGGGGAAGACCCCCCACAGGGCGTAGGCGCCGAGGCCGGCCCCCACCCCCACACGCCGTTCGTCCACCGGCGCACCGTACGCCCGCCCACCCTCGGGTCCGCAGCGGTGAGCCGGATGTCGAAGGGCACCGGCGGGACGAGCAGGCACAGCAGGAGGACCGGGGCGAGCTGCACCAGGGCGCGGGCCAGGTGCCGCCACACCCAGCTGCGCCTGGTCGTGTCGTCGAGGA
>NZ_JAAKGN010000295.1:0-2090 GCF_011039295.1 Modestobacter sp. KNN46-3
AGTGTCCTACACCTGCCTGTGCCGGCGACCGCGGCTGCGTCGTCCGAGGGACGACGACACCCCGTTCGGGCGTCGCCGTCCCCTGCCCGGAGACCGGCTGGACTGCTAGCCTGACGCTCGCGTCGGGCAGCTCCCCCCGTGGCTGCCCGACGCCTTGACGCGCGTGCCGGGCCGGCCTCAGGCGGTGGGGCGCACCGCACCGAAGTAGTCGCTGCCGAACCACATGGGGCTGATCCGCACCACGTCCCCGCTCTGCGGAGCCTGGATGACCTTGTTGCCGCCGATGTACAGGGCCACGTGGTAGATCGAGTTGTAATTGCTGCCGCTCCCCCAGAACACCAGGTCGCCGGCCTGCAGGTCGTCGCGGCCCACCGTCCGGTCGCTGAAGCGGGCCCACTGCGCCCGGCTGGTGCCACCGATGGCGATGCCGGCCTGGGCGTAGGCGTACTCGGTCAGCCCCGAGCAGTCGAAGCCCCAGATGTGGGTGTCCGGCGGGATGCCGTAGCTGGGACCGCGGCTGCCGCCACCACCCCAGGAGTAGGGCAGGCCCTGCTGGGTCTTGGCCGCCGCGATGGCGGTCTGCACGGCCGACCCGGACGGGGCACCGGCGTTGTTCTGCACCGGGGCCGGCGCGGGGGCGGGCCTGGGTGCCACCGGGACCGGTGCGGGCGCGGGAGCCGGAGCCGGAGCCGGCGCGGGCGCCGGTGCCGGAGCGGGCGCCGAGCTGCCGCCCCCCGAGGACGACGACGGGGCGGACGGGGACGGCGAGGGAGCCGGGGCCGGGGCCGCGGCCCGCTGGGCGGCCGCACGCTCCTCGGCCGCCTGCCGCGCACCCTCCAGGCCGAACAGCGTCTGCTGCGCCTGCACGAGCTCCTGCTCCAGCTCGACCTGCTGGGTGACCAGGGCGGCGGCCTGGTCGCGGGCGGCGACCTCCTGCTCCTGCGCGGCGGCCAGCAGCTCGGCGGCCTCGGTCTTCAGCGTCTCGGCCGCGCCGACCGCCTGCTGGGCGGCCTGCTCGGCGACGGTCGCCTGCTCCTGCAGCACGGTGAGCTCGGTGACGACGTCGACCCGGTGCTCCCCCACGGCGCCGAGCAGCGCAGCGCGCTCGATGAGCTCTGCCGGTCCACCGGCGGTCATCAGCGCCCGCGCACCGGGGTTGGTGCTGCCCTGCTTGTAGCTGTCCCGGGCGAAGGCGGCGACCTCGCCCTTGCCCACCGCGACGTCGGCGGCGGCCTGGCCGGCAGCGACCTGCGCCGCGTCGGCTGCGGCGCGCGCCTCGTCGTAGGCGCCCTGGCGCTCCTCGTAGTCCTGCAGCGCGATCTGCGACCCGATGCGCGCATCGTCGACCGCGGCCTGCGCGCCGGCGAGCTGACCGGTGATCGCCCCGACCCGGGCGGCGGCCTCCTCGCGGGCCTGCTGGGCGGCGGAGATCTCGCCGTCGCTCGGTGCCGCCACGGCCGTCCCGGGGACGACCACCAGGCACGCGGCGACGACGGTGCCGGCGGCGAGCGCACGCCGCACCCAGCGGGCACCTGCTCGTCGTCCTGTGCTGACCTGCGTACCGACCTGTGCGTGCACGAACCCGACTCCTCCGTTGCCCGGCGCCAGGGTGTTCGGCGACGCCGGTCTCGACCAGTCCCGGCACACCCCTCGGGGTGTGCTCTCGCGGGGTCATCGACCGGATCGGGTGAACGGCTGAGCGCCGTCGGAGGGACCTCCCCCGTCGGGGTGAGGTCGATCAGCACGCACGGTGAGCAGCGACGCGCCGGCGACGGGCCGCACGCCGCCCATGACCAGGTGACCTGGTCGTGTGGGTACCTACCGCGCGGTCTGCCACCGGGGAGGTGCCCCGACGACCAGGTCACCTGATCCCGGGGTGGAGCGGGTCGGACGCCGGCGGTCCTAGTTGACCTGGCGCTCGGAGTCGGACCAGAAGGACTCGCGGAGCTTGAACTTCTGGATCTTGCCGGTGGCGGTGCGCGGGATGCCGTCACGGAACTCCACCCGCTTGGGGGCCTTGTAGCCGGCCAGCGTGGTTCGGCAGTGCGCGATGATGTCCGCCTCGGAGGCGGTGGCGCCCTCGGCCAGCA
>NZ_JAAKGN010000296.1:0-2076 GCF_011039295.1 Modestobacter sp. KNN46-3
TCCGAACCCGGAAGCTAAGCCTTTCAGCGCCGATGGTACTGCCCGGGGGACCGGGTGGGAGAGTAGGACGCCGCCGGACATAACTCCCAGGACGGGGTCACAGCTACGGCTGTGGCCCCGTTCCTGCTTTTCCGGGGAAGGTCGGCCGGGGGCACACCGGACGGGGTGCTCCCCGTGGCGAGAGCACGTTCGCCTTCACCGACGTCATAGCGTCTCCGTCGAACGAGTCCGAGCGCCGGTGGGCTTCCCGATCGAGCACCGCGACGTCGTACTGCGGAACTGCTGGGCCCGGGATCGACACGTCGGCGCGCGTGCCCCGATGGTGGCGCCCTGATTCGTCAGCTGACGCATCGGCCGCGCAGGACGCCGAGCGGCCGGCGCGCCAGAGGCGGCCGGCCGTCGGATGTGGCTGGGCGATCAGGGGACCGCGCGTCGCAGCCCCAGGTACGCCAGCGCAGCGAGCGCCACTGCGGCCACCGCGGGCAAGCCGATGGTGAAGGACTCCACCGAACGGTCGGCCAGCCAAGCCCCCAGCTCCTCCCAGGCTCGGCGCCACGTGAGCAGGAGGACGGCGGCGCCGGCCCCCACGATGAGGGCGGCGGTCAGCGCGTAGATGCCCGCCGTCCCCCACCGCTTGTACAGCACGCCCAAGCCGATCCCCATGAAGGCGAAGGCCATCATCGGGACGGCGAAGACGACGACCTGCAGAGCCGGGTTCCCGACGTCGAGGGCGCCCGGTGCCCAGAACTGGAGCCCGACCCCCCAGCCGTTCGTCGCGTTCTCGATCGCGGTGAGCCCGGCCAGGGCGACGCCGAAGACGACCGACTGGACGACCGCGACCAGCGCCGTCCCCAGGTAGAAGACCCGACGGCTGAGGCTGAGCCCCATCGCCAGCGGGAACACCATCGTCACCGCCTGGATGTAGGTCACCAGCACCGTGATGTACAGCGCGGCCAGGCCGCCGGTGTTGGAGTTGCTCGCGCTGGCGTCCAGGTCACCGACGCCCCAGATCGCCAGGTTCACGGCGAAGGCGAGCGCGACGATCGCCCAGCCGATCCCCATCGACACGAGGGGGTTGACGAGCTGGAGGCGGGCGGCGCCGAGGACACGGTTCATCGGTGGGCTCCCTGCAGGGTGGCGCGGTCGAGAGTCGAGGGTGCGGCGGGCTGTGCCGCGGCGAGGCTCATGGCGACCACCAGTCGCTGGATCGACGTCTGCTCGACGGCCAGGCCGAGGGCCGTGGCCTCCCGTCGTGCCGTCGCCGTCTCGGTCCGGACGATCGCCCGGGTCTGGCCGGCCATCGACTCCTCGTGGAGGACAGCGTGGCCGGCGCCGAAGGTGGCCACCTGGGCCGCCGGCCCGGTGACGGTCAGCGCCGTGGACCGCAGCGTCTCCGCGTCCGCATCCAGCAGCACCCGGCCGCGGTCGATGAGCAGGACGTGCTCGAGCAGGTCGCTGATCTCCTCGATGAGGTGGGTGGACAGCAGGATCGTGCGGGGGTGTTCGGCGTAGTCGGCCAGCAGTCGGTCGTAGAAGAGCTGGCGCGCGACGGCGTCCAGGCCCAGGTACGGCTCGTCGAACAGCGTGACCGGTGCACGCGAGGCCAGGCCCAGGACGATGCCGACGGCCGAGTTCATCCCCCGGGACAGCTTCTTGATCGGCCGCTTGCCGGGCAGGTCGAAGTCGGTGAGCAGCTGGTCGGCCAGTGGCTGGTCCCAGTGCGGGTACAGGTGGGCGGCCGCGGAGACGGCGTCGCAGACCCGGAAGTGGTCCGGGTACCGCTGGCCCTCCTTGATGAAGCACATGCGGCGCAGCACACCGTCGTTCTCGTACGGCGCTGCGCCGAGCACGGTCACCTGGCCTGCGGTGGGCACGCGGTGGCCGGTGAGCAGCTGCATGAGCGTGGTCTTCCCGGCGCCGTTCCGGCCGAGCAGGCCGGTGATCGTGTCCGCCTGCAGCGAGGTGGAGACGTCGGTCAGCGCGGTGTGCCCCCGGAAGCGCATGGTGACGCCCTCGAGCGTGGCGGCGACGGTCACGACCGGCCTCCCCGCTCGCGCAGCAGCTGGACGATCTCGG
>NZ_JAAKGN010000297.1:0-2069 GCF_011039295.1 Modestobacter sp. KNN46-3
GCCCAGCAGGCCGCCGCGCCGCGAGCCGCCAGCGAGCAGGCCGCTGCCGAGCGAGCCGCGGCGCGGTCGGCTGCCGCGGCGCGGTCGGCCGCGGCTCGCTCGGCGGTCTCCTGCTCGATGGCGGCGCGCTCGGCGGCCATCGCCGCGGCCGCGGCGGCCCGCTGCCCCGCTGCCTCCTCCTCGGCCGCCCGTTCCGCGGCCACCCGGTCGGCTGCTGCTCGTCCGGCCGCCGCACGCTCGGCCTCCGCCTGCTCGACGGCCGCCCGCTCGGCCGCGACGCGCGCCGCCTCGGCCTCCTCGACCGCGGCTCGCTCGGCAGCGGCCTGCTCCTCGGCGGCTCGCTCCGCGGCGGCCTGCTGGGCCGCCCACTCCCGGACGGCCGCGAGGTCGGCGGCGGCCTGCTCGGCCCGGGCACGTTCGACGTCGGCCTCGTCGAGCTCGGCCTGGGCGGCGGCAGCACGCTCGGCGTCCTCGGCCGCCGCGCGCTCGGCGGCGGCCCGCTCGGCCGCCCACCGCTTCACCGCGGCCAGGTCGGCGGCCGCCTGCTCCGCGGCGGCCCGGCGCGCCTCGGCAGCCTCGTCGGTCACCTGCGGGGCCGGCTGCTCCGTGGACCGCTCGGGCGCCGGCTGCTCGGACACCGCCTGCTCCGGCGTGGCCGCAGCCGTGGTCTCCGGGTGTGCCGGCTCGGCGTCCGGCTCGACGGGCACCGACTCGACGGGCTCCGGCTCGGCCCTCGCCTCGTCCGACTCCGCACCCGCGGGTGCAGCCGGACCCTCGACGTCGTCAGCGGTGCTAGCGGTGGGCTCCGTGGCGGGCTCCGTGGCGGGCTCCGTGGCGGCCGGGACCGACGGATCGGACGTCGCCGCGTCGCCGTTGACGGCCGCCGAGGACGCGACCTCCGGGCCGTTCGCCGGCTCCCCCGACTGCTCGTCACGCGGACTCGCCGAGATCTCTCCCACCCCCTGGAGTGACCTCCGCCGACGGGGCGGACAGTCGTACGACACACTATCGGCGTGCAGTTCGACGTGACGGTAGAGATCCCCAAGGGCCAGCGGAACAAGTACGAGCTGGACCACGCCACCGGACGCATCCGCCTGGACCGGATGCTGTTCACCTCGACCCGGTACCCCGCCGACTACGGGTACATCGAGGAGACGCTCGGAATGGACGGTGACCCACTCGATGCCCTCGTGCTCCTGGAGGAGCCGACGTTCCCCGGGTGCCTCATCACCTGCCGGGCCATCGGGATGTTCCGGATGACCGACGAGGCCGGCGGGGACGACAAGGTCCTCACGGTCCCGGCGACCGACCCCCGGATGGCCCACCTCCAGGACATCAACGACGTCTCGGAGTTCGACCGGCTGGAGATCCAGCACTTCTTCGAGACCTACAAGGACCTCGAGCCGGGCAAGTCGGTCGAGGGCGCCGAGTGGGTCGGGCGCGCCGAGGCCGAGGCCGAGATCGAGGCCTCCCGGCAGCGCGCCATCGACACCCCCCGACAGCACTGACCCCACCGGCGGACCTCGCCGGACACGCACTGACCAGACGGCGGCGCACCCACCCGGGTGCGCCGCCGTTCCGCATCCGGGGACCGCTGTTGACGCCGGTCTCCTGCGGCGCACCGACGAGGCGCGCCCGCCTGGTGGGAGACGGAGGGGAAGGGGAGCCGCCTGTCGGAATCGAACCGACGACCTTCTCATTACGAGCGCCACCGGGCCTCCACCAGGCACCGCCGGGTGCCGCCGTGTCAAACCGTTTCCGCAGGTCAGCGGCGGTGCCGACGACCGCCCTCGACCGGCCAAGATTAGGTACCGCCGGATGGGGCGTGACCATCTGGTGCCCAGTCCGAGTCGTGCGGCGCAGGTGTCAGCAGCCCCTGCCTTGCTGCCGCCTGCCACTACAGGTGCCGGCCCGAGGCCGTGGGCGGCCGACCGGAGCGGGAGGTCAAGTCCGCCGGCGTGGTGTGTGACGACTACCGCGTGATCTTCATGTCGGGTCAGGCGCTGAGCGCCGGGATAGTCGGCTGCGTGGTCACCTCCTGAGTGGTGCCGTCGGTGTCGGTGACGGTC
>NZ_JAAKGN010000298.1:0-2066 GCF_011039295.1 Modestobacter sp. KNN46-3
GGCGCCGGCCGGGTCATCGTCGTCGACCACCTCACCGAGCGGCTGGCGAAGGCCCGGGAGATGGCCCACGCCGAGACGCTGGACTACGACGAGCTCGACGACGTGGTCGTCGAGTTGAAGCAGCAGACCGACTACCTGGGTGCCGACGTGGTCATCGACGCGGTGGGCGCGGAGGCCGACGGCAACGCCCTCCAGCAGCTCACCGGGCCGAAGTTCAAGCTGCAGGGCGGGTCGCCGACCGCGCTGAACTGGGCCATCGACGCCGCGCGCAAGGGCGGCACCATCTCCGTGGTGGGCGCCTACGGCCCCATCCCGAACGCGGTGAAGTTCGGCGATGCGTTGAACAAGGGCCTCACCCTGCGGATGAACCAGACCCCGGTGAAGCGGCAGTGGCCCCGGATGTTCGAGCACGTGCGCAACGGTCACCTGACCCCGCGGCAGATGGTCACCCACCGGTTCCCGCTGGAGGACATCGCCGAGGCCTACCACGTCTTCTCCGCCAAGCTCGACGGCTGCATCAAGCCGCTCGTCGTGCCGGGCGCGAACTGAGGGAGTGACCACCATGACCGAGCCCGACATCCCCAGCGCCTACGTCCGCGACAAGCGCACCGCACCACCCAGCCGGGAGGAGCTGCGGGCCCGCATCCCCGGCTGGGGCGTCGACCTCGACCCCGCCGACCGGCCGTCGTCCCCGAAGCTGCAGTACCCCGCCGAGACCGGTGCCCACTGGGACTTCCCGGAGCGGCAGCCGGGGTCGGCGGGGCGGGAGCGCTCCATCGAGCATGCGTTCGTGACCCCGGTCTTCGGCACCGCGCAGCCGCTGCACGGTCTCTCCGGGGCGATCCGGCGGCTGGCCTACGAGCGCTTCGGCGAGGGCCGGCTGGCGCACTGGCTGCTGCTGGTCGTCGGTGACCGGGTGGATGCGGGGGAGAGCCATCTGCGCTCGTTCCTCAGCGGTCACCCGGACAACCCGGTCACCGAGACCGGCGTGCGTACCGAGTTCTCGCACGCCGGCCTGCGGTCCCGGTCCGGCCGCTCCGACCGGCGCCACCACCTGCTGGACCCCGTGCTGGTGGCCGGCCCGTGGGTGGCCGGCGCCGGGGCGGCGTTCCTGGGCTTCCGGCGACTGGCCCGCGTGCTGCGTCCCTGAGCGGCCGGGCGGTTCAGATCGAGCGGGTCGTCCCGGCGCGGTCCCGGTAGGCATCGTCGACCTGCCCGGCCAGCGCGAGCGACACCCGGTGGGCCATGTCCCGGACCGATTCCTGGTCGGCGTCCAGCAGCCGGTCGGACATCTCCGCCACCACGAGCTCGACCTGGTCGCTGACGACCCGGCGCTGGTCGTCGTCCCGGACGTGGACGGCGACGTCGCGGAGCAGCCGCAGCACTGCGGTGAGCACGGTCGGCTCGTCCCGCCCGAACCGGCGGATCTGTGCGCAGGACAGGTCCAGGTAGTAGTGCAGGTCGCGGTCGGGGAGCACGGCCCGCGCGATGCCGTCCTCGTCGCGGTGCAGCTGCGGACCCAGCCGCCGGCCGGTCAGCTGCACGAGCAGGTCGCTGCAGTAGCCCAGTGCCTCGGCCGCCGTCGTCGGGTCGTTGACCCCGGGCGAGATCGCCTTGAGCGCGATGTCGACGAGCTGCCGCACCCCGAAGGCGACGTCTTGTTCCTCGGTGCGCTCGAAGCCCAGGTTGATCGACCCGCGCAGGGCAGCCACGAGCGCGTCGACCGGCACCTCGCCTCCGTCGTCGGGGAAGACGGCGGCGATCGGTGCCCCCACCACCACCGAGTCACCTGGCCGGACCCCCAGCCTCAGGAGGACACCGTGCTCCCGGGCGGCCTCGACGAGTGGCCCGGGGGCCACCGTTCGGACGAACCCGCTGCGCCAGGCCGGGACGAGCACGCCCCCGTCCGGCCCCGGCAGCTCGGGGCCGGGCCACTCGGGCTCCTCCCCGTAGAGGGGGTAGGCGTCTTCCATGCTGGTGACCGAGTCCTCGTGGACGGCGGCCATCATGTTGTCGACCCGCAACCGGGCGACCATGTGCGCGATGAAGCCGATCAGCGTGCCCCC